>JALOMS010000550.1 GCA_025455345.1 Thermoflexibacter sp.
TTCTCCAATCTTGTCGCTGTACCATCTCTCATAGCGTCCAAATTATCAACGATATATGCTAACTGCTCGGAAAAATTATAAAGTTTCATGGTAGCTTCATTTTGTTCTTTGCGGTCAGTGTCCGTATGTATGCTATTGGGGTCAGCGATTAACACCAATTTATTTTCAAATACTTCATTTCCTTTGGTCATTCTTATAGTATAAGTACCAGCAGGTAAGCGCGGGGCTGTAAATCCCCCAAAAGAAAAAGTCTTTCCTTTGGCTACTTTAGGTGGCTTAAGCCTGTAATTCCAATTCACAATGTTAATTCCTTTGGACTTGCTTGGTACTAAATCTGTTACAACTTTGCCATCTTTGTCTAATACCTCTAAGGTCATTTTTCCAAAAGTATGTCGACTCTTGAGGTAGTAAATGATTTTAGCACTTCTGTTAGGATTATCGCCTACATACTCGCCCATATCACCTCCCTCTGCGAAAGGAGCGTCATCTCGCAATACTGTGGGAGAAGTTTTGAAGAAATAAACATTCTTATTGATATTTTCTTTGGTGATTTGGCGCAAAGGACTGATGTCATCTATAATAATAATGCCCCTACCATGCGTACCCATCACCAAATCATTAGTTTCTGGGTGAATAGTGGAGTAATGCACAGGAACAGCAGGCATATTATTGGTAAATTGAGACCAGTTTTGACCACCATCAACGGTAATGAATAAGCCCATTTCTGTTCCTAAAAATAACAAATTAGGATTTTCTAAATCTTCTTTGATATGTCTTGCAAAACCTTTGATGTCAGCAGTCGCAATAGACTTCCATGACTTGCCCATGTCAGTAGTTTTATACACATATACGTTCATATCATTTTGTGTATGTCCATCAAAGACCACATAACAGACATTCTTATCAAAAAGACTTGGTTCTACGTGGTAAGTCCATGTATTTTTGGGCAAATTAGGGACATTGGCTATCAAATTTGTCCAAGTCTTGCCTTTATCAGTGGTCAGTTGAAGATTTCCATCGTCCGTTCCTACCCAAATCATATTTTCATCTAAAGGAGACTCCGCTACGGTAAAAATAGTGCAGTGATTTTCTGCGCCAGAGTTATCCATAGAAAGACCGCCAGAGTTTTCTTGATTTTGCTTGTCTTTATCATTGGTAGTGAGGTCTGGAGAAATCTTTACCCATGTTTCACCCATATCCTCTGACAAATGCAAAAATTGGCTACCTACATACAATCTATCTGGCTTGTGAGGGCTGATTTGCAGTGGAGCATTCCAATTAAATCGCAGTTTGGGTTCGCCTTCTACGGGATAAGGTTTAATGATTTTAGATTGTTTTCTATCTGTATCATATCTCCAAATATTTTCTGCACCCTGCATTTCAGAATACACAATATTGGGCTTGGTAGGATGACGATATACCCTGAAACCATCTCCTTGCCCTACTGAAAACCAATCTCTATTTTCTATGCCTCCAGGACTTTCAGATGGTCCATACCAAGAACCATTGTCTTGTAACCCCCCATATATTTTATAAGGTTTGGCATTGTCCACACTTACTTGATAGTATTGAGAAACAGGAATATTTTTGACCATGTCAAATACATTGCCTGCGTCCCAAGAGCGATACAATCCACCGTCAGTTGCAACAAAAATCATATTGGAGTTGTTAATATCAAACCAATAGTCGTGTATATCGCTATGTACACCTCCATGCGTGCGGAAGGTCTTGCCTCCATCGCGACTGATAGCCCCACTCAAACTTGCCTTGCAAACAATATCTGGATTTTTTGGGTCTATTACAATTCTGGAAAAGTAAAAAGGACGAACAGACAGCTCAAAATCTCCATTCAAAAACTTCCAGCTTTGTCCTGCGTCATCTGAACGGTACAAACCCTTGTTTTCAGGTTTTTCTGATTCTATAACAGAGTATAAAATATTGGGATTAGAGGGAGCAACAGCAACGGCTATCCTACCCAATTTGCCTGAAGGAAAGCCATTGTGTATCTTCTGCCAAGTTTTCCCGCCATCTGACGACTTATACAAGGCACTTGTTAAGCCACCAGAATCAAAAGAATAGGCTGTTCTGCGGAACTTCCAAAAAGCGGCATATAGGATATTAGGATTTTTTGTATCCATCGCAAGGTCAGAGCAACCCGTACTCTCATCTACGTATAATATTTTTTCCCAAGTTTTTCCTCCATCAGTAGTCTTATAAACTCCTCTATCTGTGCTATTTCCCCAAAGGTTGCCCATTGCGCCCACATAAATTGTATTGGGATTGTTAGGGTCTATTTTGATACTACTAATGCGTTCTGACTTTTCTAAGCCCATTTTAGTCCAGTTCTGTCCCCCATCTTCGCTTTTGTAAATACCATCTCCGATAGATACACTATTACGTGTCCAGACCTCTCCAGTGCCTGCCCATACTACCTTATCTGGATTTTTAGGGTCTATCGCCAACGCACCAATAGATTGTATATGCTTATCAAAAATAGGTTTGAAAATAACTCCTCCATCATTGGACTTCCACACGCCACCGCCCGCAGTACCGATATAAATCACCTTAGCATCAGTAGGATGCCCTTCTATGTCTGTAATACGCCCACTCATCAATGCGGGACCGATTTGTCTTGCGCGAATAGAGCCAAACAGTTCTTCTCCTTTGAGAGGTATCGCTTCTTGAGCGTGTGTTAGATTTACTAAAAATAGACAAATTCCTAATAGAGAACAAAATAACTTATTCATCTTCATCTCGAGTTTAAGTTTTAAAAATAAGTGAAAGCTAATATGATAGCAATAAAAAACCCCTCTAAAAATAAAGGGGTTCAACTTTGTGTAAGTCAAATTAATTTCCTGAAGGCATAGCAAATTCCTTTTCATCTACACTGACATTAATCTCTATTTTCTCGAATGTAAGCGAAAAGGCAACTTGTCCATTATATTTTTGAGACATAGAAAAAGGAAAAAACAAACCGTTTACTTCCTGATAGTCGCTATAAATAGTTTCTACTACGGCACCTTTAGCTTGTCCTTTTTTTACTGTAGTCTTTACTACTAATGGCACATAATTTTCAGCGTCAAAGAAATAATAAACCACATTCTCTACTTCCTTGCCCTCAACCATTTCTGGCTTTTTGGTCAATTTGATTTTAAAGCATTCTGTGCCTTCTACCTTTTCTTTGCCTTCTAACTCGACTTTGTAGCCCTTCTCAGCATAGTCAATGAAAGGGTCAGGAAAATCTGCAGCGGCTTTTTTGAGGTTTTCGCTATCCTCTGCTTCCATCTTCTCTGCTTTCATTGTCATCATGTTAGTTGTCCAGCCTGTATTGCCATCAAAAGCCATCTGAGTAATCTCTTTACCTTGGAAGTTGAAGCTGATTTTTTGCTTGCCACCTTCTGCTTGTACCATGGTCATAGGAAACTCAAAATTGCTTTGTTTTCCTTTTCCTGTAGTTTTCATGGATTTTACAGCTTTCCACTTGTCCTTCCCACCAATATTTTCTAAGTATTTATTGATAACTTCTTCAGCGGTTTGGGCTTGTAGGCTGAATGCTACTAAAACTGCAAATACAGTCATTGCGACTTTTTTTACCATTTTCATTTTTTGAATTTTTAAGTTTAAGATAATTACATGAACAAAGTAAGAAATCCTTACATGAATGAGTAGAACAAAATTCTTTCCAAATTCTATGTAGGTTCGTTTCTCCAATGATTTCTTTTAAAACGGTAAAAGTAATTTCAATGTTTGGATTTTGCAAATATTTTGATTTGAGAAAGTATTGCAAACGATTTAGTTATGAAATTATTATTTTTGTTTTGTTAAATAATGTTAAAAAACAAACT
>JALOMS010000551.1 GCA_025455345.1 Thermoflexibacter sp.
AGATCGCCAGAAAGGTGAATCAGGCATTAACGGTTCAGAATTAAGTTATGGTTTGGGTTTGGGCATTTCTGATTTTAACAATGACGGATATGCTGATTTTTATGTTTCTAACGATTATTCTGTTCCTGATTATCTGTATATGAACAATAAAAATGGCACTTTCACCAACCAACTTTCCAAAGCAATTGGGCATACAAGCCAATTTTCTATGGGCAATGAGGTCGCGGATATGAACAATGACGGACTGATAGATATTTTTACTTTGGATATGCTCCCCGAAGACAACGCAAGGCAAAAACTGCTTTTGGGCGCAGATAATTTTGGCAAGTTTGACCTGCAAGTGCGTAGCGGTTTTCACTATCAATACATGAGAAATATGTTACAACAGAACAACGGAAATGGCACTTTCAGCGAAATTGGGCAGTTGTTGGGCGTGTCAAACACCGATTGGAGTTGGTCTGCCCTCTTTGCAGACTTCGACAACGATGGCTGGAAAGACCTGCACATCACCAACGGCTACGTCAGGGACTATACAAACATGGATTTTATCAAGTACATGGACGATTTTGTGAAGCAAAAAGGCAGGTTACAGCGCAATGACGTTTTGGAAATCATTAAAAATATGCCCGCCTCCAATGTGGTGAACTATGTTTTTAAGAACAACGAAGGCGAAAATTTTACCAACCAAACACAAAATTGGGGGCTGAATCGCCCTTCTAACAGCAATGGTGCCGCCTATGCCGATTTGGACAATGATGGGGACTTGGACTTGGTCGTGAATAACATCAATCAGAATGCTTTTATTTACGAGAATCAGGCGCAAAAGTTAGCAAAACAAAATTATATCCAATTGAAATTGAATGGATTAGCAGGGAATACACAAGGCATTGGGGCAAGAGTAAAAGTTTTTACGAAAGGGAAAATGCAAGTGGTGGAGCAGTCTTCCGCAAGGGGATATTTGTCCTCTGTTTCGCCTATTTTGCACGTGGGTTTGGGAGAAAACGCAGTCATTGACACCTTAGAAATCACTTGGACAGGCGGTAAAGCCCAGCTTTTGACGAAGGTAAATGCCAACCAAATTTTGACTTTGGAAGAAAAAAATGCCAAAGTCAAACCAATAGCAGAAAAATCACAAAAGCCTGTTTTTCAAGAAATTACATCAGAAATTGATTTTACCCAAACCAAAGTCCCTTTTAGAGATTTTGACAGGCAAATTTTGCTTTTGAATGAGTTTTCGCACGTAGGGACTTGCCTTGTCAAAGGTGATTTGAACCAAGACGGGTTGGAAGATGTGTATGTAGGCGGCGGCTACGAGCAGGCGGCAGTGATTTATTTACAAGAGAAAAATGGCAAATTGAAGAAGAAGGAAATCGCTGTTTTTGAGGAAGATAAGAAATTTATGGACGCTCACGCAGTGATTTTTGACGCAAACGGCGATGGAAATGCAGATATTTATGTGGCAAGTGGTGGCTATCACAATTTTACGGAAGAAAGCGAAAACCTCCAAGACCGCCTGTATCTTTCTGATGGAAAAGGTAATTATCAGAAAAGCAATAACTTACCTAAAATTTTGGGAAGTAAATCTTGCGTAAGGGCAAGTGATATAAATGGTGATGGCTTCCTTGACCTTTTCGTAGGGGGACGCGTAGTCGCAGGGAAATACCCAGAAGTGCCTGAAAGTTACCTACTTATCAATGATGGCAAGGGAAATTTCACCAACCAAACCGCAACGCTCGCGCCTGAAATCCAGAAAATAGGCATGGTAACGGACGCAGTTTTTACCAATTTGGACGGAGATAAGGCAAACGAACTCATCATAGTAGGCGAGTTTATGCCTGTTAAAGTGTTCATTTTCAAGGGAGGAAAGGCAAAAGACGTAAGTTCGCAGTATTTTGACAAGGAATATAAGGGATTTTGGAATAAAGTAGCTGTTGGGGACTTCAACCAAGATGGCAAACCCGATTTTATTATAGGGAATTTGGGCAAAAATACGCAATTTAATGCCACTGAAAGCCAACCTGCGGTTCTCTACTATGACGATTTTGACAAAAATGAGCAGATAGACCCCATTTTTACTTACTATATTCAAGGCACAAGTTACCCCTACCTTACCCGCGATGAATTGCAAAACCAAATGCCACTTTTCAGACAACGCTATACCGATTTTAAGAGCTATGCCAATGTTAGCACTGCCCAACTTTTCCCCAATGGAGAATTGGATAAGGCAAAAAAACACACCGCTAACTTCTTGGAAACCACCTGTTTCCTAAGTACAGCCAACGGAAAATATGTGCAAAAAACCTTGCCTAAACAAGCGCAATACGCCCCTGTCTATGCGATTTTGGTCTTGGACTACGACCAAGACGGCAAGCAAGACCTGCTCCTCGCTGGCAACTCCACGTATGCCAAACTGCGCTTCGGGAAGTTTGACGCAAATAATGGTATCTTGCTGAAAGGCAAGGAACAAGGCGAATTTGAATACATCAATCAGCGAGTCTCAGGGCTAAATATTAGTGGAGATGTTCGAAGCCTTATTTTACTGAAAAATAAGGTGTTCTTTGGGGTTTGCGAGGGGAAAGTGAGGGAATATCAGATGAGGTAAAAGCAAACACAGGCATTATAAATGCTCTGTGAAGTGAGGTCTTTATTTTACTGGTTCAAGGTTGATATGAGATATACTTTTTTAGGGAGTATAGGATTTTTTCCGTTTAATTAAGAATTAATATAGCTTTGCAAAAACATTAGATTATAATTATATGGTTTCTCAAATACGATTCAAAAACTTTAAGATATTTCGACAATGGCAAACATTAGAACTGCGCCCAATCACTATTCTGATAGGGAAGAATAATAGTGGGAAAAGTGCAGTGGCAAGGTTGCCTGTGATGATAGCAGGAAGTCTAAGTGGGAAGTATTCTGTTCCTTTACCTCTTTCTCATGAAGGAGTTAAAATTGCTTCGTCTAATGAGGAGTTGTTCTATAATAAAAATCACTCAGAACGAATTGAATTGATAATAGAAGCAATTAATTCTACTAAAATAGAAGTGGCAGTATCAGGCGGAACCCCTCATAAACCCAATATTTCTTTGAGAAAATACTTGTTTAATGATAAAGACATTGACATTGAAAAGAGTAAATTTAAAGGCTTTACCACACAAGCAATAGATACCTCTACATTTTTATTTAAACTTGACTATATAGATTCAATAAGAAGTGTACTCCCGCCACAAAATAGTACAGAGGAAGATTTTGATAGAATAGGTATTAATGGAGAAAATACTTATAAAATACTGCCACAATATTTTGTGAGTAATGATAATATTTTTTCAGAAATAAAAGAATGGTTTGAGACTAATTTTCAAGGCTGGGCAATCAATATTAGAGAAATCCTGAGTTCATCTTCTCTGTTTGAAGTTGTATTATCCAATTATTCAATAAAAAATATTGGCATTGAAAATACTGGTTCGGGCATAAAACAATCTTTGCCATTGATAGTGCGTTCTTTTATGCCCGTTTCAGAACCTACTTTGATTATTATAGAAGAACCAGAAACACATTTGCACCCTGCTGCACATGGCGTTTTAGCACAACGATTTGCAGAGTCTTACTTAGAGGACAATAATAGAAGATATTTGATAGAAACTCATTCTCAGAATTTTGTATTGAGAATGAGAAGATTAGTAGCAGAAGGGAAATTGAAACCTGAAAATTTGGCAATTTATTATGTAGAGTTTGACGAGGAGAAGAATGAGAGTAATTTGAGATTTATAAAAGTAGATAAAGGTGGAGGTGTAGATTGGTGGCCACAAGGGGTATTTGGAGAAACAAACATTGAAAAAA
>JALOMS010000552.1 GCA_025455345.1 Thermoflexibacter sp.
GCTATCTCGTCCAATTTTTCACCAATTCCCATGACCTTGGCAATCGCTTTCGGTGCTTCTATGGCATTTATGTTGCCTATTGCTACACCGCCCAATGCAATCGCCTAAGGTACAGGGCTTTTCAAGTTGAAACAAATGGCAAGAACAGGCTTTGTGCTGAATATTGTTTCTACCATCATTATTACTTTGGTGATTATGCTGAATGAGTGGTTGTTTTGATGCTTTGATTAATACTAATGTTTTTTTTTTCAATAACTTACCATTTTATTGAAGTCATGATAGATTAGCTGATGTACTTGGTACATTAAATTATTGACGCTATCTTTTTATAAAACCAAGATTATTTTCTAATTTTACAAAATGATTAAACATTTTAAATTAAGTCAGAATTATTATTTTTGTTGGCAGGTATATCCCTTGGTGCATTAGCAGGAATCTTGTTTGCTCCAGATAAAGGAGAAAATACAAGAGAAAAAATTGGTAAAAAAGCAACAGATTTGAAGCATGATTTTGAGGTAAAGTCTGCTGAATTAAAAAGAGATTTGGCAAAGAAAACCTCTGAATTAGAAGCTAAACTAAAGAAAGATTTGGAAGAGCAGATAGAAATTAGCAAAACTAAAATTAATAAGTTTGCAGAGTCTATCACAACTCCAATCAAAGATAAATTAAAAGATAAAAGCGCAAGCACAGAAACAGCTAAAGAAGCATAACTGCTGATATACCATTTTTGTACTTATAGTGTTTTTATTATAAAATTTTTCTTACCTCGGTAATAAAAATCAATAGAGATTGCATTTTGATAAGAAATGTAATCTCTATTATTTATTACTATATGTTTAAGGCTTATAAAGATTGATTGACAGGCAGATGTACCTCTGCAAGCATGCAACGTGCGCTACCTCCCCCATTCGTTTCTATGGTATAAAGTGGTGCTGACACTATTTTTGAGTATTGCTCAATCTGAGCAATTTGTGCAGGTACTAAAGACTTAAATGCCTGTTCGGACATAATCAGTAAACTTTGCCCTTGGGCATTGTGCAACTCAAGCATATTGCCAGCAAACTGATTCATTTGGCTAAAAGAAATAGGAATAATCTCTTTTCCTGACTGATGAATGGCAAAAATTACTTTTTCACACTCTGCTTCATCTTTGATAGAATCCAAACAAATAACTACGTATTTTTGAGCTACGCACATCATAACATTGGTATGATATACTTCCTTGCCTTTCTCGTCCAAAGATGTAAAAGCTACAATTTGATAACCTAACTTCTTCCCAAAATCACTTAAAACTTCCGTATCGGTACGGGGAGAAAGACAGGCATAACATATCTTATTTTCTCTATCCAATACCATGCTTCCTGTGCCTTCCAAAAACTTATTTTCTGCTTCGTAGTGGGATAAATCTATCTCATTATTTATCTCAAAACCTTCACGAATAAGGTCTAAAATGCTCCTTCTGCGCTCCCAACGGCGGTTTTCTGTGAGCATTGGATAGAGGACTACTGTTCCGTCATCGTGAAAGCTCACCCAATTATTTGGAAAGATAGAATCTGGCTTATGAGGTTCTGGTGTATCAAAAACTTGGATTACATTTACTCCCTTGTCTTTCAGTATCTTGACAAAGCCATCAAACTCACCCAATGCTAAGTCTTGGGTCTTTACAGCGTCAGCACTGACATTATTTTGAAAAGCATTGGTCAAGGCTGTTTGTGCATTGTAAGTAAAACGTACAGGACGTATCATTAGCACAGTATTCGTTGTTTGCATATTTATTGGTATATTTGATTAAATGAAAAACAATGTATTTGACCTAAATCTTGGTGCTGAACCGCCCCAATGTACATTGATTTTTGCTTAACGATATTTATAAGTCTAATACGATGCGACAAAATTAATTGATATTTTTAGACATATTGTCAATAATACCATCAAAATATACAATTCTCTATCTCGTAATGCCAAATCCCATAGTATTAAAGATGTAATGTCATATTACTTATTGGAATTGCTATGATTTTATATACTCTTTTCGTAAGAAGGTCATTTATTTCTTTTTTTCTTATAAAAAGTAAAAATTTCTTTAATTAGGGGGTTAGAATGTGAAAAAGTTGTATCCATTTTAAGTAATTAAGAAATATATCTCTTATGAAATTTTTTAACTCCTTCTTTTTCTTTGTATTAATCAGTATATCCTCTTTTGGACAAAACTCTTTTGAGCCTGAGATTCGAGCATTTGAAAAGCAAGATAGCATACAGATGCCTGCCAAAGGGCAAATCTTGTTGTATGGAAGTTCAAGTTTTAGACTTTGGGATAACTGGAAAGAAGATTTGGCAGGCTTCCAAGTGATAAATCGTGGATTTGGCGGGTCGCAACTGGCAGATGCCTTATATTTTTTTGATAGGATTGTGCTAAAATATGCACCCAAAATCATCTTGTTTTACGAAGGGGATAATGACTTAGCTGCAGGTAAAACACCAGAAGAAATATTTTCTTCGTTTAAGGTTTTCGCCCAAAAAGTGAAAGAAAAATTGCCTCAAACAAAGCTTTACTTTGTAGCTATCAAACCAAGCCCGTTGAGAATCAATCTGCTCGATAAGCAAAAACAAACTAATCAGCTCATCAAAGCGTATTGTAAGCTACATCAATCCTCACTTGGCTTTATAGATATAGCTACTCCAATGCTAAAAAAAGGAAATTTGCCTCGCATGGAGCATTTTAAATCAGACAGCCTTCACCTGAATCAAAAAGGTTATGATATTTGGAAAAAAGTAATTAGAAAATATTTGAAAAAGTAAAATCTTATAATCATGGCTAATTATAGTATTTCTATTGTACCTATGATAGAAAATTATCCTCAAAGAGAGAAGAAAGCAGAAGAAATTCTGCTATGGTTAAGCCTTATCGGGGCAATCAAAACAGATGTTTCTGATTGTACTTTGGGTAAGATGGGTTATGCAGTGGCAGAGGGTGCAAAAAAAATAGTAGAGTTTCCCGAAGAACTGCCCTTTGATTTGCCAATATGTGGATTAGAGGTATTTACAGAGTCCCACATTTTTACTTCGGGCGAAAAAGAACTCAGTACAGTCATTTGTCCTACTTGCAAAGGTGATATTAGAGAATATTTTGATACACAGGTGCATCTATGGGAATCAACCAATAATTTTAATATCTGTTGTCCTTTGTGTGGTGCGATTCACCCTATCCATGCCTTTCATTATGAGCCAATTTGGGGATTTAGCAATTTGGGCTTCAAATTTTGGAATTGGACGGATTTTACTTACCAATTTATAGAAGAATTCGAGCAGAAATTAGGCTGTGATGTAAGAGTTGTCTATGAACATTTGTAAATAGCAATTTTAATCTCCTAATTATCAATATTATAATATATTTAATAAAAACAAATGTACCAATCTAAGTAAATATGAAAAATCTAAATTCTATACTATTATCTACCTTTGCGGCGGCTTTGGGTGGATTGCTCTTTGGTTTTGATAGTTCGGTTATTTCTGGAGCTTTGCAGTCCATTAAGCCATATTTTGGCTTGGACGAAATTAGTTTAGGTTTTTCGGTCAGTTCGGCAGTTATTGGCTGTGCGATTGGTGCGGGAACGGCTGGTTTTTTGAGTGACCGCATAGGAAGAAAAACCATGCTCCTCATTACTGCTATTTTGTTTGCTGTGTCTTCGATTGGAACTGCAATTCCTGAAAGTTTTGCTGTTTTTGTATTTTTCCGAATACTATGCGGGATTTCCATTGGTGCGGTTTCTGTGCTTTCTCCTACTTATATCGCCGAGATTGCACCAGCAGATATTCGTGGTCGCTTGGTTTCGCTGAACCAACTGATGATAGTCATAGGGATTTTGGTGGCTTATTTTTCTAATTATTTACTCAAAGGTCAAGGAGAAAATGATTGGCGATTGATGCTTGGGGCGGGAGCCTTGCCTGCAATATTATTTTTTGTTTGCTTGTTATTTGCTCCAGAAAGTCCTCGCTGGCTAATGAAAAAAGGCAAAAAGGCAGAGGCAGAAAAGGTATTAGCAAAAATAGGGAGTTCTATCCAAACAGAAATGATGGCAATAGGGCATGG
>JALOMS010000553.1 GCA_025455345.1 Thermoflexibacter sp.
TGCCTTTTTAGGAAAACAATAGAGTCCTCCTTCTTTACCCCAATTGATATGCACAAAAATCATATCACAGCTCGGCTCATATTCTTCGCTAAACTTAAAAGCACTTTCTGCATCTACTGTCCAAATCAATTTTAATCCACTTAGACTTGAAAGTGTTTTGATAGAAAAAGGATTCTCATAAACAAAAACATCTGCCTCTGGTGCTGTAATTGGTATATCTGTTTTTACATTTTCTTCACCAAAATTGTAAATAAGCAAAGCCACTAAAATTCGTTCTCTCAATGAACCAACTTCCATACCTATTTTACCTCCACGCATAGTTTCCAATTCAGCAATTTGAAAAAGCTGTGGCAGTTTTTGCTGTATTTTCTGTACAATGTTTTTGTTTTTAAATAAGTTTCCAATGACAATTTGCATAAAAAATTATTTTTTGCAAATATATATTTTTATTTATTACTCTTAGAATCCTCTGACTCAAAGTTAATCTTTAAGGTTTCTTATAAGAGCGTACTATATTTTGTTTTTGTGCGATGGTAGCAAGAGTGAGTAAGCTACCATGATGTTAGTAAATTGTACAAATCCAAGATAATGATTGTAAATAACAAATTTTCTTTGGTTTATTTTTCAAAAACCTCTTTCAAAAGTTTTTTTCTATTTTTATTTGTTTAATTTTACTCTGCATATTCTTAACAGCCCTTATCAAAATTATATTAAGTTGTATATTATTGCTCAAAAGTATTATTAATAACATTATTAGTTTTGCGTTTTTACTTTTTACATATATTATTTTTCTTCTCTATTTGTATTGGTACTACCCAATTATTTGCCCAAGAAAAGCCGCTTGGGATTAAGAATGCAATATTGGATTTAAGGAAGTATGCTATCAAGGAAAAATCCATCACTTTAGATGGGCAGTGGGAGTTTTATTGGGAAAAATTTATTTCTTCCGCAGACTTTGATACTGTCCAACAAAGACATTGGATAGATGTACCGAGTCGCTGGAAGGGGTTGGATTGGAATGGGAAGATTTTAGGAGGCGAAGGCTATGGGAGTTATAGATTGAGGATTTTGGTAGATAGCGCATCTTATGGTCGTGTCGCACTCCGCATAACTGCCGCAAGTAATGCTTATAGCTTATTTATCAATCAAAAACTCTGTGGGAAAAATGGGCAGGTAGGGACTTCTTCTCTAAGCTCTATTCCCCAATATCGTTCTCAAATCTATGATTTTGAGATAAATAAAGATACAATAGACATTGTTTTCCATATTTCTAATTTTCATTATCGTTCTGGGGGGCTTTGGGAATCAATAGAATTAGGCACTTTTGAAAAGTTACATGAGAAAAGAGAGAAATTACTATTCTTTGACTTGCTATTGATAGGTGGGATTTTTATCATGGGCTTGTATCATTTAGGCATCTACTTACAACGCAAAGATGATAAGTCAAACCTTTATTTTTCAATACTTTGCATTGCCGTTGTGCTAAGAATTATGAGTATTGGGGAGCGTTTGCTGACCTATTTTATACCAACTTTTGAGTGGGAACTTTTAGTAAAAATAGAATTTGTTTCTGCGATGATAGCCTTGATAGTCTTGACTTATTTCTTTCATTGGCTATTTCCCCAAGATTTCCCTAAGAAAATTGTCCGAACGATACTCCTTGTCGAGTCCTTATTTGCTTTGATTTTCCTACTTTTTAATGCTCGCATCAGTTCGCAAACAGTTCCTTATCACAATTATATTACTTTTGGAATATTGATTTTCAATCTTTTAGGTGCATTGAAAGCCGTTTTCCGAAAGCGCGAGGGCGCATTAGTGCTTGCTTTGGGTTTTGGGATTGGGAGTATTTTTGTGATTAATGATATTTTGCACAATATGGAAATCGTCAATACAGGAAATACTGTGCCTTTTGGTATGTTTACATTTTTCTTTTCGCAAGCATTGCTCTTGTCGAGTCGCTCATCTAAGGCATTTAAAAATGTCTTAAAACTTTCTGACGAACTCACAGAAATTAATCATAATCTCGAACTCAAAGTCGCAGAACGAACTATACAGCTTAAGGATTCTAATGAAGAACTAAAGCAAACGATTGAGGAACTACATTCTACGCTGGAACTTGCCAAAAGCCAAAAACAAGAGATAGAAGTGCAAAATAAAAATATCACTGCAAGTATTAATTATGCTAAACGCCTCCAAGAGGCTATGCTCCCTTTGGCAGAACAAATCAGCAAAACCTTCCCGCAGTCTTTTATATTGTATAAGCCCAAAGATATTGTAAGTGGGGATTTTTATTGGTTTTCTGAAAAGGGCGGCAAACAGATTTTGATAGTGGCAGATTGTACGGGGCATGGGATTCCGGGCGCATTTATGAGCATATTGGGCTTGTCTATTATACATCAATTGATTAACCTGCTGGGAATAAACTCTCCTGAATTGATTTTGTATGAGCTGAACAATGGTATTCGCACGATTCTAAGACAAGAAGCCAACAAACTACACGAGGGCATGGATATTGCAATTTGTGTGGTGGATAGGAAAAATAATATTTTAGAATATGCAGGCGCACATCGCCCGCTTTATTATGTTCAGGATAGGATAGTTACAGAAATCAAAGGAGATAGATTGTATGTAGGGGGTGGTCAAGAAGAAAGGATATTTACCAAATACACAGTAGATATTAGCAAACCTACTTCATTTTATTTGTTTTCAGATGGTTATCAAGACCAATACGGAGAAGATAGTGGGAAAAAATTAGGTGCAAAATTTTTCAAAGAAATGCTTTTTGAACTACACCAACTCCCCGCTAAAGAGCAAGGGGTTATTTTGGAGGAAAGGTTTGAATTTTGGAGAGGCAAAGAAAAACAAATAGATGATGTATTGGTCATGGGTGTCCAATTAAAAGATAAATAATGCTACATCTCAACTTCTATCTAATTCCAAATTAACTACTTAATATATGAAAACTATCACCTCTTGTATTTTTATTCTCCTATTTGCAAACGCCATTTTACTTGCCCAGCGTACCTTCAAAGTATGCGAGGTAGAGCCAAAGAAAGAGCTTTTCCCTGAGTTTGAGTATGTAGATTTGTTGCAAGTGCAGAAATCACAAAATGCCAAGCTCACTGCTTATCCGCAAGCTACCAAAACTAAAATGTTGAATATTGGCACATTGCACAACCATTTTGCCGTAGGCTTGCAATTGGCTTATGCTTATCATCGCCCTTTTGTGATTTCACCTGACATGATTTGGTTGCTCATCTGCCAAGGTTTTGCCAATCACGTCAAAGAGAATGCAGAGCAGTTGCGCCCCAAATTTGTAGGCTTCCAAGGCAAAAAAGACCTCATTGTTTATGAAGAAGTAGGTGTGGACATTACCCAAGAAGCAACTTGGGTGAATATGTTGCCCAAGTTTAGAACAGAAATGCAAAAATATTTGGGGAAAACCCTACATAATACTGTTATTAATGAGTTTTCCACCTCTACGGATATTTCCAAAATTGCTTTCGAGGTTTCCCTCTTAGAAGCTATGAGTCCATATTTTAACCTGATTGCAGAAGAACTTTGTGGGATTCCTGAAATTAAGTTGGAAGGAACGGTGGAGGATTGGAAAAAAGTCAAAACAAAAGCAAACGAACTAAAAAAGTACGATTTGGCATGGTGGATAGACGAACTGAATCCTATTTTGGACGAGATGATTCTCGCTGCTGAAGGCAAGGAAAATCAGGAGTTTTGGCAAAATATCTATAAGTATAGATTGAAAATCGACAGAAATTGTGGAGAAAATCCAGAGTTGATTACAGGCTGGATTGGGAAATTATTTCC
>JALOMS010000554.1 GCA_025455345.1 Thermoflexibacter sp.
ACGGGACTTATGCGTTGTGCTAAAATTCCATTTTCTACAAATATATCGTCCCAGACTGGAAGTCCCAATGGGACTTTAATACAAAGAACGCTTAGAAAAATTCAATTACTTAAGTAAGTGAGCAAATTAAATCGACACTGTAAAATACCCTTCAGGGTGTATAAGTATTTGATAATGAGCAGAACACGCTAAAGCGTATTTTACAATAAAAAATGCACAATTACTTACTCTTTTATTTCTTCGCTATCACTGATGCTTTTTCCCTGAATAAGAAATATTAAAAAAAAATATAAAATATTGATAATCAATAATTTGTGAAATTATTTTTCCTATATGCAAGTAATATCTTTGTGTTTAAAATTTTCAATCATTCACAAACATAAAAACAGCTTATTTTTGAGCAAAATAGGAACACTTTTGCTAATTTGCAAAGGCACTTTTATAGCTTGTTAGTAGGTACTTGGTAGTGAGAGAGAAATATCCAAAAAAACAAGATTGATGAGGTGTGGTAGAAAATAATCCAATATAAATATGAAAATGACTAAATTTTATCTGATTTTGCCACTTTTATTGCTTTTGCAATGGGTGGCAAATGCCCAAATCTTCAATGGAACGCTGAGGATTGACCCCAAAAATCCACGTTTCTTTACTGATAATTCGGGGAAGGCGATTTTGCTCACAGGCTCGCATACGTGGGCTAATTTCCAAGACATTGGCTTGCCCAATGACAAACCCTTTGATTGGAAGGGGTATTTGGAAATGCTGAAAACCAACAACCACAATTTTATTCGCTTGTGGGTATGGGAGCAGGCAAAAAAAGCGTCTTGGACGCAAGACGAAATTGTTTTTTCGCCTTTGCCTTACCAAACTGTTCAGCAAAATGGAAAAACCAAGTACGACCTTAGTAAGTGGAATGAAGCCTATTTTCAGCGACTTAGGCAAAGAGTAACAGAAGCAGGGCAATACGGTTTTTATGTTTCGGTCATGCTGTTTCAAGGGTGGAGCCAAAACAAAACCCGCACACCTCATGCTGACCCTTGGGAGTTCCACCCCTTCAACCCCGCTAACAACATCAATGGAGTAGGAAAAGCGGTAGAAAACCACCACGAAGATGACGAAAGAAAACCTACACTCCACTCTTTAAAAAACGGAGATGTGCTTGCTCACCAAGAGGCTTACGTCAAAAAAGTGGTAGAAACTTTGAACGATTTGGACAATGTGTTGTATGAAATTCTCAATGAAGGTGGGCTGAAAGATTGGCAGTATCACATCATCAATCAGGTGAAAAAAGTAGAAACTAACTTACCTAAAAAGCACCCCGTAGGCATGAGCCACGCCATTGCTCTCTATCCACCTATGCTCAACGAAGACCTCTGGAATAGCCCTGCGGACTGGATTTCGCCCACCAAAGAGCCTAATCCTTGGTTTTACCCTGGGTGTACCGTCTTGGACGATTACCAAAACGACCCTCCTGCTAACATGGGTAACAAAGTCATTATCAACGACACAGACCATCTTTGGGGACACGGAGGAAATCCGCAGTGGGTTTGGAAGAGTTTTTTGCGTGGGCTAAATCCCGTATTCATGGACCCTTGGCAAAACTTGGCGGGGAGGTTAGACAAGGAAAAAATGGAATGGATGTTCATTAAAGGGGGGATTGCCAAAGATGACCGAAACTATCCTGATTGGGAGCCTATTCGCCAAAACATGGGCTACATCAGAAGGTATGCAGAGCGCATGAATTTGGCTAAAATGATTCCTCAAAACGAATTGAGTTCTACGAAATATTGTTTGGCAAACACAGGGGAAGAATACCTCATTTACTTCCCACAAAACGGCACAGCAACACTCAATTTGAGAGCGGCAAAAGGGGAATTTGAGGTAGAGTGGTTTATCCCTATGCTCAATCGCACACTCAAAGGAGCAGAATCTGTGAAAGGTGGGGACTATGTGGTACTTACCGCACCTTTCTCTGCGGCAGATGTGGTGTTGTATCTGAAAAAGAAATAGGTAGATATTTTTATAATGATGAATAGTTATCGACATAAATATGAAAATGAATCAATTTTATCTGCTTTTGCCACTTTTATTGCTTTTGCAATGGGTGGCAAATGCCCAAACCTTCAATGGAACGCTGAGGATTGACCCAAAAAATCCACGTTTCTTTACTGATAATTCTGGGAAGGCGATTTTGCTTACAGGCTCGCATACGTGGGCTAATTTCCAAGACATTGGCTTGCCCAACGACAAACCCTTTGATTGGAAAGGGTACTTGGAAATGCTGAAAACCAACAATCACAATTTTATTCGCTTGTGGGTATGGGAGCAGGCAAAAAAAGCCGCTTGGACGGAGCAATTGGTTAGTTTTTATCCCTTGCCCTACCAAACTGTTCAGCAGGAAGGGAAAACAAAATTTGACCTTACCAAATGGAATGATGAATACTTTATAAGGCTCAGACAAAGGGTCGTAGAGGCAGGAAAGCAAGGTATCTTTTCAGTCATGCTATTTCAGGGTTGGGCATTGAACAAGTCGAGTATTCGCAGTGCTGACCCTTGGGAGTTTCACCCCTTCAATCCACAAAACAATATAAATGGTGTGGGAAAAGCGATAACTAATAACAATCAGGACGACTCTGACCTCCCTACCCTACATTCTATGAAAAATGGTGATGTGCTAAAACATCAAGAGGCATATACTAAAAAAATAGTAGAAACATTAAATGACTTGGACAATGTGTTATATGAAATTATCAATGAAGGTGGCACCAAAGAATGGCAATATCACCTCATTCATTTTATCAAAGCAATAGAGAAAAAACTGCCTAAAAAACATCCCGTAGGCATGACACACGCCGTTGCGATTAAGCCTACTATGTGGAATCAAGACCTCTTGGACAGCCCTGCCGATTGGATTTCGCCTGCCGATGAGCCTTTGGATTGGAAATATCCTAATAGCTCATTTTTAATAGATTACAGAAGTAAATTGCCCATGAATGATGGTAAAAAAGTGATTATTCTGGACAGCGACCACCTTTGGGGTTGCGGCGGAGATTACGCATGGGTTTGGAAGGCATTTTTGCAAGGATTGAACCCTATTTTCATGGACTCATGGCAAAAGTTGGCTTATGCGGATACCGCAAAAATCCAATGGCTTTCTCCTTGTTTGTATGACATTGACTACCTACCGTATCAACTTGTTCGCAAAAACATGGGGGTAGCCTTAACAATGTCGCAAAAAATTGATTTGGCGAAAAGCCTTCCCCAACCGCAATTGGCTTCCTCTGGCTATTGCTTGGCGCACCATAACTATTCCTACCTTGTCTGGGCAGAAAGAAACAAGTATTTAACCCTGAATTTGCGAAACACAAGTGGGGAATATGAGGCAGAATGGTATCAACCTACCTCTGGTATTTTCAAAAAAAAACCCGAAACTATCAAAGGAGGAGATTATGTAGTGCTTGCTTCTCCTTTTCCTGCGGAAGAGGCAGTGCTGTATTTGAAAAAGAAATAGGTAGTTTTGAAAAGTGTTGATAGCATTTTTGAAAATCCTCAAAGACGTAATCTTTCTAAAAAGACTACGTCTTTTCATCAACACTTTTTTGATAACTAACGGAAATAGATGGCTGATAAGGAAACACAAAAAAAGTTTATTTTTGAGTAAAATAGGAACACTTTTGCTAATTTGCAAAGGCAGTTTTGTATAGCTTTGCTTAAATTTACTAAGTAATTGAACTTTTATAAGCGTTCTTTGTATTAAAGTCCCATTGGGACGATATATTGGTAGAAAACGTAATTTTAACACAGCCTGTAAGTCCCATA
>JALOMS010000555.1 GCA_025455345.1 Thermoflexibacter sp.
AACTGATACGCTCCAATTTGGGCTAAGGAGTCATTCTCATTAGCCACTTTGCTCAAGTAATAAGTAGAAAGAGATAATTTGTTCACATAAGAGCAAGAATAGGCAATAGCCATTTTGTAGAATAATACTCTGTCTATTGGGGTCTTGGTTCTCTTTACATATCTCTCAAAATACTGTACCGCAAGCGCGGAATCTCCTTGCATGAGATAGCTATCTGCTATCAAAATATCATAAGCGGGTAAGTCTGATTTCTTACTTTTAAGTATTTGATTAATAACCTCTCCGTATCGTTTTTGCCTGTAATAAATAGATACTAATAAAAGTTCTGCCTCATCTTTGATTTTCTCATCTTTTATAGCCTTGGACATATCCGTAGAGGCGGTAGCATAGTCTCCGCTATTATATGCAATATAACCAGCGTAATAGCTTGATAAATAGGCATATTCGTGTTCGCCACCTTTGATTTTTTGAAATATCTTATTGGCGGCATGATAGTCTTTGTTAATAAAATAGCTATAAGCTAACATATATGCAAGGTGTACATTTTTAAGAGTAGGTTTGTTCAAATCAATCTTTCTCAAATACTTGCTTGCTTGTGAATAATCTCCTTGATTAAAAAAATAAGTGCCTATTTGGGTATATGTATTTAAAGAAAGTGGGTGTGTAGGATACTTAGATACAAGCTGATGAATGAGGTAATCAAAATCTGGGTTTCTTAGGTACAAGGCGCATAATACAAGACAATTTTGCGCTTTAATGCTATAATCATTTTCATCGCTTTGTATCAGATACTGTTCAAAAAGAACTTTGGCTGCTGCATATTTTTCTTTTTCAAAAAGTTCTAAGGCAGTATGGTAATCCTTTTCATTATTATCGTGGTTACTAATAGGATTTTGAGCAAATACAGCACAGCTATTTCCTATTATCAGTAGCAATAGTATCCTGATAAATTTCATTGTCTTAATGGGTAAATTATTGTTTTACTTGTCGCTATTTACAACATGAGTCTGTTACAAAAATATGTTTTTTTTATATAGTAATGTATTTTCTTTGGTTTATAATTTATTTCCTCTCAAAAAACTGCCAATATCCATCATTCGCTTACCCTCTGCTTGGATTTCTTCTATACTGATATATCCATCAGGGGTATAGATGTAAAGATAGCTTTTTTGGTCTGTTTCAAAAGTTGCTACTTCATAATGATGGTGTTTTTGGAAGGGTGTTACTTGGTTGATTTTATAACTTTTGCCGTTTATGATTGCCCATGCTGTTGGGATAGGAGAAAGCCCCCTTACAAAATCATATATCTTATGGGCGGATTGAGCAAAGTTAATTTGACAAGTTTCTTTAAAAATCTTAGGAGCGAGTTTTAAATCTTTTACGGAAACTTGGGACTGAGGAATTGTTTTTACTTGTTCACTTTCTATTAGTTGCACAGTTTTTAGCACCAAACCTGCACCTTTGAGCATGAGTCTTTCATAAAGCGTACCTATGGTATCTTCGTGATAGATAGGCTCTTTTTCTTGTAAAATCAGGTCTCCAGTGTCTATTTCATGTTGGAGGAAGAAAGTAGTAATTCCTGTTTCTTTCTCCCCATTGATAATCGCCCAATTAATAGGTGCCGCACCTCTATATTGAGGGAGTAAGGAGGCGTGTAGATTGAAAGTCCCCAAAGGAGGCATAGCCCATACGACTTCTGGCAACATACGAAAAGCAACTACGATTTGCAAGTCTGCCTTATAAGAAGCCAATTCATCAATAAAATCAGGATTTTTGAGCTTTTCTGGTTGCAAAATCGGTATCTCGTATTTTAAAGCACACTTTTTGACTGGGGAAGGTACTAATTCAGAGCCTCTTTTGCCTTCTTTGTCAGTAGCAGTTACTACTGCTACTACATTATAGTTATTTTGTATCAAAATCTCTAATGCAGGAACAGCAAAGTCTGGCGTTCCCATGAAAATAATGCGAAGATTTTTCATTGAGGATACTTTTTTCTTACAAATTTAGCACTCTTGTCCAATTATAGGAGTGATACTTCTAAAATCTTTGAAAAGGATTGATATATTTACTTATTATGATACTTTGTAATTTGTATTTGTACTTTTTCTGTAACTTTGCGATACAAAGTAAATATTACCACATTACTCTTTGAGAAATGAACCAAACAGAACATATACAGACCCTTACCGAGATTCGCAATTTGATGGAAAGGTCTTCGCGTTTTTTATCCTTGAGTGGATTATCTGGCGTAAGCGTAGGCGTATGCGCTTGCATAGGCTTTTTTGTGCTTAAGTTTTATTGGAACTTGCCCTTATTTTCTAAAGATACCCTGCCATTCAATGAGTTAGAGTATCGTCCTTTTGTCATTTTCATACTGACCGATGCGTTTGTGGTTTTATTAAGTGCGATTATTTTTGCTATTTATTTTACACACCGCAAAGCAAAAAAGACAGGAATGGCACTTTGGGACAAATCGGCTCATAGGCTTGTGATTAACTTAGCAATTCCTTTATTTGCAGGTGGCATATTTAGCTTTGTTATGTATTGGCATCATATTGCCAATCTAATTCCTGCTGTAACGCTTATTTTTTACGGAATGGCTCTCCTCAATGCAAGTAAATATACGTTGCATGATATTCGAGCTTTGGGGATTGGTGAAATTATTTTAGGCTTAATAGCTTCTTTTATAGTGGGTTATGGTTTGCTTTTTTGGTTTATAGGCTTTGGCATCTTGCATATCATTTATGGAGTAATCATGTATTTTAAATACGAAAGATGAAAGATTTATTAGATAGTTTGGACAAGGCATTTGAGAGTAGGGTAAGGTTAGGAATCATGGCAATATTAATGGTAAATGAGCAAGTTGATTTTAACCAACTCAAAGAGCTTTTAGATGTAACTGATGGGAACTTAGCGAGCCACTTAAAACAATTGGAGGCGAGTAGTTATATTATTGTCAATAAGAAATTTGTGGGGAGAAAACCCAATACAACCTACGCCGCTACTACCGAAGGAAAAGAAGCATTTCATAATCATCTCAATGCCATAGAAAAACTTATCAAAAAATAGGAGTTTGTTTGTTATTGATGCAGAGGTGTGTACTGCTAAAAGCAAACCTACATCTGCAATTTTAAAAGACTTATTTATAAGCACTTATAGCTTTATTCCTATCAGGGTCATATCATCTCTTTGGTCAGCATCTTGCCTATGCAAGTTTAGTTCTTGTAAGATAGTGGTTTGCTGTTGGTCGAGACTCAAATGTAGATTTTCCTTAAGAAGTTCTTTAAGTTTTACAGAGCCTAATTTTTCTTGTTGGGGGTTGGTTTGGTCGGTTAGCCCATCTGTAAAAAGATAGATAATGTCGCCTTTTTGTAGTATAACTTCTTGATTGGTAAATTGGGTTATTCTATTTTCCTTAAAAAAGCCGCCCACTGTTTTTTTATCTCCTTTGATTTCCAATAATTCTTTGCTTTCATTTTGATTGTAATAAATCATATTTCTCTTTGCTCCAGCAAATGTAACCTTAATTTGTCCATCTTGGTCTGGCTTGGAAATAGCGCAGAGAGCTACGTCCATTCCGTCGTCATTGTCTGTATGGGCTTGGCGAAGTGCTTTACGAATGCTATTGTTAAGTTCTTCTAAGATTTGGGCAGGAGAATAAATATTTTTTTGATTTACTATTTCATTGAGAGAGTTATTGCCGATGAGGGACATAAATGCACCAGGTACACCGTGTCCTGTACAATCTACCAATGCTAAAAATGTTGCATGTTCTAAGGGGAGTAACCAATAAAAATCACCAGAAACAATGTCTTT
>JALOMS010000556.1 GCA_025455345.1 Thermoflexibacter sp.
TAGAAGCTGGTATTTTTAAAATGCAATAACTTTTTACTATATTTGTCAAAAATAAGACTTCCTATGCAAAATATTTTAGAAGTAGAAGAGTTTGAAACAGAAGATATTATGTCCTTAAATCATTCACGCATTATAAATCGTTTCTGTGTGGCTTTGGACAAGTACGATACAGAATTTGATACTTTTCCCGAACTTGAACTTGAATTAAGTACTGGTAAATGTAAGCCTGATATTTGTATTTACCCTAATCTGCCCGTTGATTGGTACAATGACACCATTTTTTTTACCAACAGTCCTATTGTAGCAGTTGAGATTTTATCACCCAAACAAGCACTTAACGAGCTGACTGACAAGGCGTTTAAACAATATTTTCCCGCAGGAGTGCAGACCGTTTGGATAGTGATTCCCTTGTTCAGAACTTTGCACATCCTCATGCCTAACGGTGATTTGCAAATTCTATCTTTCAATGATGTAATGAAAGACCCTGCTACTCATATTGAAATTAATTTGAAAGATATTTTCAAGTAAATCGCTCGTCTTTTCCTACTGGTGCAAGCGTAACGCTTGCACCTAAAAAGAAAAGCTAACTCCTCACACGCTAAAAGCGTATGCTACTCACTGCGTAAACTCTTTACAGGATTCATCAGTGCCGCTTTGATACTCTGCCAACTCACTGTAATTAAAGCGATTAGCACCGCAGAGATTCCAGATACGGCAAATATCCACCAACTAATCGTAATCCTATACGCAAAATCTGCTAACCACTTGTCCATGAAGTAGTAAGCGATTGGACTTGCTATCATAAAGGCAAGCAAAACTAACTTTAAAAAGTCTTTGGAAAGTAAAGTCGTAATTTGTAAAATATTCGCACCCAATACTTTGCGGATTCCAATTTCTTTGGTGCGGGTTTCGGCAGAGAAAGCGGCAAGCCCAAAAAGTCCTAAACAAGCAATGAAAATGGAGAGGCAAGAGAAATAAAGTACAATTTTCCCCATTTTTTGCTCCTGCCAATACTGCTTGTTCAAACCCTCCTCTACAAAACCATATTGCAGAGGTGTTTCAGCTTCATATTTATTGTAAAGTGCTGGTAATGTTTCTACTAACTGATTGACTTGATTGGGTTTTACTTTCACCAAGAGGTTAAAATAAAACTCTTGTGGGCGATAGCGCATGATGAGCGGTGCAATTGGCACATTAAGAGGGCGAAAATGAAAATCCTTCGCAACCCCAATGATTGAGCCGTCTAAACCCCAGAATTTCACCTTTTTACCTATCGCACTCTCGCCTGTGTAGCCCATGCGCTTTGCCGCTTCTTCATTGATGATGAAGCCAGCAGTATCCGCTTTGGTTTGGTAAGAAAAATTGCGACCATGCACCATTTTCATACCTGCAAGCGGAATAAAATCGGGGTCAGTCATCATTTGCGTAATGACAAAATCATCACTTTTGGTTTGCCCTTCATACTCTATGTTTGATTCGTTTGCTGTATTCACCAAGTTGCTTGTAGAGGCGGAAACTGCCTCCACAAAACTTAATTTCTGCAAATCTTCTTTCAAAAGGCTCGATTTTGCTCTCAAATTTCCCCCCATGCGAACATAAAGCAGTTGCGCCTTGTCAAAACCTAAATCTTTTTCTTGGATAAATTGGAGTTGTGAGTAGATTCCTACCGTACAGATAATCAAGGCAATAGAAAAAATAAACTGCACTGCTATCAAGGTTTTCCTAAAATTTTTGCCCGAATCTATTTTCAAAATTCCCTTCAAAACTTTTACAGGTTGGTAGGAAGAGAGCAAAAGCGCAGGGTACGCCCCAGCCAATAAACCAATTGCCAAGGCGAAAGCGAAAACAAATAACCAAAAATCAATACTTAAATAATTGATAATCAGTGTTTTTTCAGTGATTTGATTGAAGAAAGGCAATACGTAGGCAAGCAAAGAAAGGGCAATCACCAAAGCCGCTATGACTAACATCAAAGATTCGCCAACAAACTGAATCACAAGCTGATAGCGTTGCGCTCCTATTACTTTGCGAACTCCTACCTCTTTGGAGCGTTTGGAGGCGCGCGCCGTAGTAAGGTTAATGAAATTGAAACAAGCAATAAAAAGCACAATAAAGCCCACTGCGGCAAAGATTTTTACATACAAAATATCGCCTCTGCTGTTCCAACTGTCTGTATAAAATGCAAATTTGGAGTAGAGGTGAATATCGGTCAATGCTTGCAATTTTAACTTACTTTCTGTCTTTTCATTGTACTTAATTAACTGATTTTCAATTTTTTGTTCAAATTCTTTTGCATTTGCGCCTTCCTGCAACAGCACATAGGTATGAAAATTATTACTTCCCCAATTGTAGCTTGACTTGTCCTGTTTCACGTACTCGAAAGACATGAGAAAATCAAATTGGAAGTGAGAATTGGTAGGTAAATCTTTGGCAATACCCACTAAAATAAACTCATCACCACCATTCAGTTTAAAGGGTTTTCCTAAAATGCTGTTGTTTTTTTCCCAGCCTTCGCCAAAATATTTTAAAGCAGTTTTTTCATTGATAACCAATTCATTAGGTTTCTTTAAAACTGTATTGATACTGCCTTTCACCAAAGGAAAATCAAAGATTCTGAACAACTCATGGTCAACAAAGAACATTTGTTTTTCCTCAAAAACCTTTTCGCCTTGCCTAAAATTGCCGTACCAACCGCCAATGCGCGCTACTTCTGCTACTTCGGGGAAATCACCTTTGAGTGTAGGAGCTAAGGGACCAGGTGTTACCGCAGTTTCGTACTGTCCGTCTGCTTGGTTCTCTTTTTTGAATACACGATAGATGTTTTTAGCGTTTTTGTGAAAACGGTCGTAGCTAAGTTCCTCATAGATAAACAAGGAAATGAGCAGACAAGCCACCAAACCCAACGCCAATCCAATGACATTGATGACTGTAAAAAATTTGTTGTTCCACAAATTTCTGAATGCAATTTTTAAGTAATTTTTGAACATAAAATTGGCAAATTTTGTATATTTGAAAAAAATGAAAAAATATGGATTTAGTAGTTGAAACCACAAGCGAAAAACAACTTTCTGCTTACGAAATAGAACGTAAAAAACATACACCTACTCTTATTCATGGTGCAATCCAAGCAAATCTGATAGTGCTGATTGCAGTAAAATATCCTAATCTTTTTCGCATAGCAAGCGAGGTAGCTCTGGCAACCCAACCTGATGGAAGCACCCCAGATTTGGTCTTGTATCCATTTAGCGAATTGGACTACAAAAACGACCCTGCTCGCCGCACTGACGCACCTTTGCTGGTGGTAGAAATCCAATCTCCTTCCCAAAGTTCCAAAGATATGACAGAAAAATTAGAGCCTTATTTTTACTTTGGAATCAAATCCTGCTGGATAGTAGTCCCTGATTTTCAAGGAGTTTTCGTTTACAGCAATGCTTTCACTTACGAGTTTTTCCACCATGACGAAATCCTGACGGACACCACATTGAATATAGAAATAGACCTGAAAGACATTTTTAAATAGAAGCTGGTATTTTTAAAATGCAATAACTTTTTACTATATTTGTCAAAAATAAGACTTCCTATGCAAAATATTTTAGAAGTAGAAGAATTTGAAACAGAAGATGTTATCGGTGCGTCGCCATGCTCCTATAACCATTCTAAAATCACGTATCGACTTGCAAAGACACTTAGCCGATATGATGAGCAGTACGATATTCTACCAGAGTTGGAGTTTGAACTCTCACTTGGACGCGTAAAACCAGATATTGCTATTTGTCATCAAGGGAAAGCAGATTGGTTGCGCGATAT
>JALOMS010000042.1 GCA_025455345.1 Thermoflexibacter sp.
TACCCAAGTCTGACTAAATTCCGAGCCAAGTTCAGTTTTTTTATTGGTAGCATCTGCATGAGATTCAAAATCTCCAATGACTACTCTATACATATTTTTGGAAGACAAAAAAAGCAGTTTTGTATTTAAACCTTTGTCCGTCAAAGTTTTCCGTGCTTTTTCTGCTCCATTTTTTGAACTAAAACTACCATAAACCAAATAAAACTTACCAATGGTCAGATTTTCTTCTGTATCAGATTCGTTCACTTTGGGAGTTTCATTATTTACTGGAGTTTTCTCTTTTTCTGATTTTATTTCTTTATCAGTGCTGATTTCAGAAGGCTGATTATCTATTGGATTGATTTCCGAAGAGTTATCAGACGTATTATCGAGACTGTCTGATAGGTTAGTATTATTTTCTTCAGTATTTTGATTGAGCGTATTCATATCTGCGCTTACCTCCTTCTCGCTACCAAAAAATGCCTTAAAGTTACGCATTGCTTCTGGTGAGGTAAAAAGATACACTAAAAAAGTAAACAAAAATACAAGCGGAATGACCGCTAACCACCACATCAAATCTGATTTTCTTCCACCTTTGGCGGTACTGTCCACGTCTTTCTTGATACTTGCTGTATTGGATTTGCCACCTTCTTGACGCTCTCTCAATACCTCTTGACGCAGTTGCTCTTCTTTTTCCAAGATTTCTTTGGGTGTAGCAGTTGGTTTCTCCTCTGTTATGATTTTGTCCAAAGTTTTTACCTCTGGAATGGTTATTTTTTCTATTTCTTTTTCTACAAAAACAGTATCTATGGGTGGCAAACCGAAACTGTCTCCTAAAAAACTCTGATGATTGTCCTGTAATAAAACAATCTTGTTGTGGGCATCCTTGACCAATGTACCTATCTCTTTCATTTCATATTGCCCATTGGCAATAATAGATTGTTGTACTTGCTCCACAAAAGCCAACAGTTTTTCATTAAAGTCGTAATAGCCAGTGTTTTCTCCTTTCATTACCACTTTCATTAAGTCGTCATTTTTGTCTTCTTCACGAATATAAATACTGAAAGTCAGAGCTTTATGAGGCGGAATAATAGTATTCCCATCTGCACTCATTTTTGCAGGAGAAAACGAAGAGGTAAAAGTCCCCAAATTAGGAACTACGACTTTGTCTTGTGTAAGGAGGAGTTCTTTGATATATTTTTCTATCATGGATAAAAAATAATTCTTTTAAAATACAATTTTAGTAATTTTTGAGAAAGAAAAAAAATTTAATACTGAAAATCTGAAACATACAATTTTTTTTAGAAAGCAAATGTAATACCAGCTATTACTTCTGCGGTTCTTACCTCGTAATTAAGATAACGTTGGTAGTTTTGAGCTAAGAGGTTATTCCCTTTGACAAAGGCAGACCATGTCGGCTTGAAATGATAGTCTATTTTAAGACTTAAATCTGTAATAGGCTGTAATTCAATAGTTTTATCTTTGCTAACATCAAAAGCTTGTATGCCAGCGAGATGAAAAAATGCTATGTCAAAGAATAACTTTTCTGAATAACGATAAGATGTGGTCAATGTATTCTTGAGTAGTGGACGATGCCATGCTTGCGGAAGATTGGGCAAATCATATTTGTAAAATTCGGTTTTAAAACTTGTTTTTAATTTTTTATAGCTTAAAACTACTTCATTAAGCAAGTGTAAAACAGGGGTGCTTGCGGTTTCGTATTGGACAACAAATTTAGACGGGGCATTGGCATCATTGACAAAAAAGTGTAAATTTTGATAATTCCCGTAGCTTATTTTTGCCTGCCAGTTAAATGAGGTAGCGAGTTGTGTTTGTACCCCAATAAAAGATTCCCATTGTTGGTTGGTATGTAATAAGGCAATATTTTGGTTTAGAAATGGATTTTCAGCTATAAAACTTCTTAACAATCTTTTCTGTGTGTTTCCTTCAATACCTGTAAATAGGTTTAATCTATTTTTCCAAATACTCCAAGAAAAGTAGAGTTTGGGATAGAGTCTCCATGTTTTTTGATGTTGGAGTGTGTCATTTTGGAAAACAAACCTTCCGCCAATTTCCAGCCTTATTTTAGCATTATTTGCTTGGTATAACACCTCCGAAGATAGCAGATTTCTTTGCAAGCGACCTCCAATATCTGTGCGGACTGACGAGGAGGCATCCGCCCTGAACAGCAATGATTGGAAGGAATTAAGGCGAGAGTTTAATTGGGTTTGCACCTCTATTTCTTGCTCTCTTGCCTTATAGTGGTCAGCCCAATAATGATAACCAATGCCTACATTATAAGTATTGGTATTCATTGCGTGCTTATTTGTATAGTGGATTTGGGCGTTGATAATATTAAAATCCTGCCTAATTTGCTCTCTGGGCGGAGGCAAGGTAGCAAATGACTGATAACCATAAAAATATAGGCGAGCAAGCTCGAAATCCATGCCCCCGTACAAGACCCTATTGCCTTTAAAAAACCTTTTGAAATTAAAGTTGGCTTCATGGCGAGTATTACCAGAGTTTTGTCTGTCTATCACACCTATGCGCGACTGAAGATGACGCAAATGAAGTCCGTAGCTATATATCTCATTGCGGCGAGTATTAAAGAATGCCTCAGCATAAGAGGTAAAATAATTACCAACTCCAGCTTTGATATAATTGCCGTATAACTTTTTTTGTGGAACTTTGTCAATCCTCAATGGTCTTACGTCAAATTGTAGAGGAAACTTATGCGTAATTTTTTGAAACCTATAAGTATAGTCCATGCGTCTGGGAGGCGGGTCTATCAAAGACATTAAAGAAGTCGGTTTCTGGTAGCGGTAATAATCTATCCAATAAGTCTTGTCTATGGGCGAAGATGAAGGAGTCTGTGCTACTGATGTCAAGGGAAACAATAAGAATGCGAAAAGTATATATACTTGATAATAAAGCAGTTTGGCAGATGTTTGATGGAAAAGTAATCGTTTGCTTATCCAACGAGCCAAAAGCCTATATAAATAGGGAAATATAATTTTGAAAAATTGCATACGGGGTAAAAAATATAAGTTGCTTCTTAACGGCTTGCAAGATAAAAAGAAAATTAGCAGTAAAACAAGGAAAAAACAAGGATTTATGAATTTCAGATAATATAGAGTTACCATCTCTCTGATTTTGCAATTAAAAGAAAATTTTGGGAAATCAAACTTTAAGTTAATAAATTAACCATTTGTTTATCAATTATTTATAATATGAATAAAATATATTTTCATTTGATTTCGTTTCTTCTATTATTCTTTTTGTTATACGCTTGTGGAACTTCTCAGGAGCAATTGGAACAGTTGCCCGACTTGTCCAATATTAATTTCAAATTAAAGATTCATCGTTTAGATAAAGAAATACCTCATTTTAATAATTATGAAGAGGCATATGCTTTTGTTAAGCAATATCCCGATTTTGCCAATCGCTATCTTCCTTTTCCCGATTCTATCCAAGCCAATGAGCTATATCGCCTTTCGCAAAGCCCTTACATAGATACTCTGTCCGCAGAAGTAAAGGCTCATTTTGGAGAAATGCAAGATATTCATAATCAATTAGAAACAGCACTCAAAGTGGTCAAGTATTACTACCCAGACTTCAAGATTCCCCAAGTATATACGTTGATAACAGGATTTGCGAATGACTTATATGTAGATAGTACGATGATTGTCATAGGATTAGACTATTTTTTAGGTAAGAATACTCGCTATTCCATTCGCAATCATCGCGGCGAACGCCTACCAGAATATATGACAGACCGCTATCAAAAAAATTATATCGTGCCTTCTGTCATGTTGCTCCTTGCCCAACAGTTTAATGAAAAAGACGAGATGGACAAAACCTTATTGGCAGAAATGATAGCATGGGGCAAAACATACGAATTTGCTAAAATGACTATTCCTGATGTTCCTGACTCTGTGATTATTAGCTATACCAGTGAGGGCATACAGAAATCCTTTGACAATCAAGACCTACTCTGGGCGCATTTTGTAGAGAAAAACCTATTTTTTGAGAAAAGTTTTGCCGTATTGAACAGATATACAGGAGAAAGACCTTTTACAAGCGAAATTGGAGATGACTGCCCAGGACGTATTGGGCGTTGGGTAGGATGGCAGATAGTCAGAAGTTATCTAAAAAATAACCCAAGCATAGACTTACCCAAACTGATGGTAGAAAAAAACGCACCGTCTATTTTCCAAAAATCTAAATATAGACCCATGCAATAAAATTTTTCAAAACTTTCTTATGGTGAGTTTTTTGTTTAATATTAATTTTATTAACTTTAAGCCCTAAAATTATACATTTATCAGTGAGTTTATCTTACACAACAAGTGTTCCTTAACAAATGATATATTTAATCAAACTTTATGTAACATTCTAAAGAAACTAAACCTCATTGCGTTTATCAGATGAAAAAAATATTTTTTAATATCAATAATATATTTGCGACTATCTTTGTATTCGCTACTATGTGGGGACTGGGGCAGATAGCTTTTAGTTTGGACTTTTTGAATGCGATAGGAGAGGTAATGGAGGATTATAACACCACTGATTTAGCCTTCTCGAAATTCAAAGCCCCAGAAACAAAATCAGATACAAATATTGTCGTAGTGAATTTTGGTAATCTTTCGCGCGCTGAGGTAGCCCAACAAATCAATATTCTTAATCTGTACGACCCTGCTGTGATTGGGATAGACGCAGAGTACGCAGGAGATAAAGACCCTTTCGAAGATTCACTTTTATCCTACGCCTTTGCCAATACTAAAAACTTAGTGCTTTGGAGTAAGGTTACTGACGGCAGACCAGACCCCGAAGACGAGAATCACGTACTTTGGGATACATTGCGGTTGGTAAATACTAAATTTGCCAAATTAGCAAACCATGGCTATACCAATGCACTAACAGATGGCGAAAGCAAGTTTGAAACTTGGAGAGAAACCTCTTCGGTCGAGTACCTAACAGACGGGCGTAAAGAATACAGCTTTGCTACTAAGATAGTGCAAAAATTTGACTCTGCTTTAGCCCAAAAGTTTATAGATAGAAATCGCGATTACAAAATTGAAATCATAGATTTTAGAGGTAATCTGGACAAATTCACCAAGTTAGACATTAATGATGTGCTGGACACTAATTTTGTCCCTGAAACGATTAGAGGGAAAATAGTCTTGTTGGGCTACTTGGGCAGTGAATACACCTCAAGCACTTGGGATGATGACAAATATTATTCTCCCTTGAATGAGAAACCAGTAGGTAGAGTTCCCCCTGATATGTATGGAGTGGTAGTCCATGCCAATATTATTTCTATGATTTTGAATCAGACTTATATCAATACCCTGCCCGAATGGCTCACTTGGTTAATTGCTATATTTTTCTGTTATATCAATGTTGCTCTTTTTGGATGGTTGAGCAAGCACGAAGTATGGGGACCTTGGTATGGAGTAGTTTCTAAAGTAATACAGTTATTAGAGCTAATTGGGTTGGTCTATATTATGCTCTACTTTTTTATTAATGAAAATATCAAATTGGACTTGACACTTACTTTTATCGTCATTGCTTTAGCGGGCGAATTGATAGAAATTTATGAGGTAATGGTACAAAATTTGTCCAAAAAATTTGGAAAGAAACCAGTATTGGTAAAGGAGCATGATATTTGAGTAATATAACATTAGCGAGATTTTTTTGTAATATTCAAAGAATATGTGAGTTAGCTTTTGATTTGTGAATCTAAAATACAAAAAAAACGTTCATAATATCAAAACCCGCTTCACCTTTCTTCCGTTAATAGCTTATAATTTACAAATTTGAAATGAAAAAATTTAAAATATTTATTTTAATCCCTACAAACATGAAAATTAGATTTTTTGCTTATTGTGCGTTATTTTTCTTGCTGATTGGAAGTGTGTCTGCACAAGATTATGCTTTTAAAGTATTGGGTAGCAAAGGGCATAACGTTGTAATTGGTGGAGCTACTCTCAAAGTGGGTGCTAAATTGTTGGCAACTCAAAGTATAGAAGTGGGAGAAGGCTCTTATTTAGGTTTGGCTCATAACAGTGGGAAAACCATAGAATTGACTAAAAAAGGGACTTATAAAGTTCAAGACTTGGTAGGTCAGGTAAACTCTTCAGGAAGTTTAGCAAGTAATTATGCAAAATTCGTCATAGATGAGCTTACAGAGGCAGGAAGCGATGGTATAGCGGCAAAAAACCGTTTTAATCACATGAATAAAACTGGGTCTGTTACTCGTAGTTTGGGTTCTGTAGTACCTATGCTTTCTTCGGATAACGATAATAATAAAATTTATGGCAATGTAATGACCTTAAAATGGTATTTGAAAGAAGGCTCTTTTCCTAAAGAAAATGTAGATAGATACAAAGTCCAAGTAAGTAACTTGAGTGATGATGTTTTATTAGTTCAGGAAGTAAAAGAAGAATTCTTAAAAATAGACCTTGCTCAAGGCAAATTGTTTTCAGAGCCAATATTGATTTTCCGTGTATTTGCCTTAGATAAAAATGGAAAAGATTTGGACAATGTGCCTTCGATAGATGGAATTGCAGTAAGAAGACTCGAACAAAACGAAAGCTCTCAGATTGAAATAGAACTAAGTGCTATCAATAAGGAAAGTCAAGGTGCTTTGGCGAAGTTGATTGAAGCTCGCTTGTTTGAGGAGAAAGCCTTGTATGCTGATGCTATTCATGCTTTCGAAGAGGCTGTCAAATTATCTGGTGGAACAGAACAGTTCAAAAAAATGTATCAGTTTTTCTTAGAACGTAATGGTTTTACACCTGAAACATCTGAAAAATAATTAATCGGAATAGACTGATTTAATCTTATATCATAAGCTAATTTCTTTTTAAAATAAGAAATTAGCTTTTTTTTATTAAATCCAATTTATGCAAAATGAAAAAGACAATTAATTTATGCATCTGCTTATTTGTCTTACTTTCTTGTAAGCAAAATCAGGTAAAAGTAGCTTCTGTAAATACTACTAATGTGCCTATGGTTGTTTCTCCCAAAGAAAGAAAATTGGTATGGTTTGATGAGTTTGACTATACAGGACTTCCCGATACAAAGAAATGGAACTATGACGTAGGGGGGCATGGCTGGGGGAATCAAGAAAAACAATACTATACAAAAGAACGAGAGCAAAACGCAAGGGTAGAAAATGGAAATCTAATCATTGAGGCGCACAAGGAAGATTATATGGGTAGTAAATATACCTCTGCGCGATTGATTACCAAAGGCAAGGGTGATTGGACGTATGGGCGTATAGAGGTACGAGCCAAACTCCCCAAAGGCGTAGGCACTTGGCCTGCTATTTGGATGCTCGCTTCTACGACTCCTCTGAAATGGCCTGATGATGGAGAAATCGATATTATGGAACACGTTGGTTTTGACCCTAATGTCATTCATGGTACGGTACACACCAAATCTTTTAATCATTCTATTGGTACACAAAAAGGTGCAAATATCAACATTGGTGATTCGCAAGAGGCTTTTCATGTTTACGCTATTGAGTGGAATGCCTATCGCATAGAATGGTTTGTAGATGATAAGAAGTATTTTAGTTTTGAGAACAACAATGGAGGCAAAGATGCTTATCCTTTTACCTATAATTTTCACTTATTATTAAATATAGCAATTGGTGGGACTTGGGGCGGACAAAAAGGCATAGATGACAATATCTTCCCCCAACGCTTTGAGATAGATTATGTGAGGGTATATCAATAGATAGCAATCTATGGATTTATATTTTGTAAGCGATTAGATTCATTTCTAAGCCTGTTTCTTCTATATAATCTTCTGCCTCGACCTTCATTTCATCATAATCAGGGTCGGGGTAGTACCAATTCACCGTAACACTCAACCCTACTTGCGACTGATAAATCCTCAATACACGCAGTAAATCCAAAATAGCTCGCGAAGAGCTGGTGTTAAAATAAGTGAGTTTGATATTCATCTCCATTTTTTTCCCTTGTTCTGCAAAATACCTATGAATCCAAGTGATGAGTTTGTCATAAAACAGAAAAGAATCTTCCAGATAAGATTCACCTGAAATCTCACAAAAACCTGTTACTGCCGAAAAATTGACAGAAGGTATAAAAAATGTACTAAGTTGTCCTTCTATTTCTAAGTTTTCCATATTAATACATGTGCTGTCCACCGTTGATTGCATAATTAACCCCTGTAATAAAACTGGACTGTTCGGATGCCAAAAAAGAAACCAAATATGCGATTTCTTCTGTCCCGCCCAATCTCCCCACAGGGATACTTTCTATAATTTTTCTTCTCACATCTTCTGCTATAGACATCACCATATCTGTTGCAATATACCCAGGTGAAATCGTGTTTACTGTAATTCCTTTGCCTGCGACCTCTACTGCCAATGTTTTTGTAAAACCATGCACTCCTGCTTTGGCAGCAGCATAGTTTACTTGACCAAACTGCCCCCTTTGGGCATTGACAGAAGAGATATTGATAATACGCCCGTAATGACGCTCTATCATTTGGTTAATCGTATGCCGAGTGCAATTAAATACACTGTATAAATTTGTTTTCATGACCAAATCCCAACGCTCATAAGTCATTTTCTTGAACTGCCCGTCTTTAGTAATCGCAGCGTTATTGACCAATACATCTATCCCACCGATTTCCTCTTCAATTTGTTTAATCATTTCTCCAACTTTATCATAATCAGTTACATCACATTGATAAATAGAAATATTGTATTCCTCTGCTTGCATTTCTGCTGACCAAGCCTCTCCCCGCGAATGGGTCAGATAATTGCCAACGACACGATAGCCATCATTATATAATTTTTTGCAAATTGCTGTTCCTAACCCTCCCGTACACCCTGTAACTAAAGCAATTCTTTTGTTGTCTTTGTCCATAAATATCCATTTATTTGAAAATCACCAAACAATTAAGCATAATTTTCGCATATTCAAGTAAAAAATCCAATTTTTATAGATAAAATTTTACATATCATAGTTCATCTTATCAAACTTCCCCTTACTTTTTTCCTTATAAAAATAGAAAACGTCTGTTAATTTTACAAAATAAAACAAATTCAGGCAAGAATGAAATAACAAAACACAGATTTGTATTTCCTTTGCTAACTTTGTATAAATAAAAATAGATAGATAATTTAAGTTTTACATACAAATAAATGAAAATCAGATTTTTACCTATTCTAAAATATTTTATATCTCTTCTTGTTGCGATAAGTATTTTTGCATATATCTATCAAGGTCAAGACTTACCCCAAATGTTTAGAGATTTTTTGCAAGCAAAGTGGGGTTGGATTCTTTTATCAATCAGTATTTCTCTATTAAGTCATTTTTTTAGGGCATGGCGGTGGAGTCTGATGCTCAAGCCGCTTGGCTACCATATTGGAGTATTTACTCCTTATTTGGCAGTTATGGTGGGATATTTTGCCAATTTTATTGTTCCGCGCATGGGCGAAGTTACCAGATGTACGATTCTCCAACGCACTAATCAGATACCCTTCCAACAATCCTTTGGTGCAGTAATAGCCGAGAGAGCTTTTGATTTTGTTTGCCTTATTATTGTTACGATTTTAGCTGTATTATTAGAATTTGACAAATTAGAATCTGTATTGAATTCTGTTTTTTCTAATCAAACCTCCCAATCCAACAATACTAAATGGATTATTTTGATAATCATGGGGGTTAGTTTTATTGTCGCTTTGCTTACATGGATACTACTCAAAGAAAAAATCAAACAATTACCTATTTATCAGAAAATCATGCAGATAATGGTAGGAGTTAAAGATGGTTTTTTGAGTGTACTAAGGCTCAGTCGCATAGACAGATTTTTGTTTTTGGTACAAACTATTACGATTTGGGTATTATATTTATTGACATTTTATGTATTGTTTTTTTCTTTAGAAGCCACCTCTGTATTGGATATTCATTGTGCTTTGGCTGGACTGGCTATGTCAGGAGTAGCGATTGTGGCTCCAGTCCAAGGAGGCATTGGTGTATATCACTATCTTATTTCTAAGACCTTAATTACGTATGGAATTACTGAAACTACTGCCAAATATTTTGCTTTTATGTCCCACAATTCGCAAATTATCATGTTTATAGGAATTGGGTCTATTTGCTTACTAATTAGTTTATTAATCAGTAAGAACAATAAAAAGAACGCTTGACAAACAATTTGTGTAGTTTATTTACAGCTTTTCTTTTAGTGCGCTGATTGCTTCATGGAGTATGCTTTTCATTTCAGCTACTTGAGCTACAAGTTGCTCTTGGGAAAAATTTCTTGCTACCGAAGATTTGAGCTTCTCTTGCAGTTCGGTGATTTGGTCTAAGGAAAGCGTCTTTACAATCGTCCTTAAGTCGTGATTTTTCAACCTAAATTTAGGCAAGTCTTTGTCTAATAGGAATTCTTCTACCTCTCCAACATATTCTTCTAATTCTCTAATATATATTTGGAGCAAATCATGGGCAAATTCAGAGTCGCCCATCGTTAGTTTATCAAAATTTTCAAAATTTATTTGCATATTTTTAACTACTACTTATCAGGTTCGAAAGTTAGTAAATTTTTGAATTTTAAAGTATATTCTATGATTTTTTGATATAAATGTACAAGGTCAAATGGTTTTATTAAAACAGTCGTTAATGTTAGCTCTTCAGGCTTGTCGTCCATCATTCAATGTATATCAAAAGTTAGTAAATGTGATACCCCGAAAATTATTGGCTTAGGTAAACTATTTGGTGTATAAAAATGATTAGAAAAACCTATTGATACAGTAAAAGAATGCTATTTTGCAATGAACAAATATAGTGATTGTTTTGGAAGAGAATATAAATAAAAAAGAGATACAAATAATTTTGTACCTCTTTTTTATGATGTTTTTTGTGTTGGACTATGGGAATCTGATAGGCATACCCCCATTAGAGCCACCTTCCTCATCATCGCCTCCTTTTAGTTTTTTTTGCTCTTCAGGAGTAAGTGTTTTGATGTCTTTTTCTTTCAAATCATCTAATGATTTTTTCTTTTTATTGTCTTTCATAGTAATTTGTAGATTATATAAAATGAATTACTAATTTTAAGAGATTTTACGTAGATTGGCTTACAAAGTTACAGACAAACCCCAATTACTTATTCTTAAAACGTAGATTCTTATTAGATTGATATAAAATCATGTTTTTGTCCAAAAAAAATAACTTTCTTTTCATTATCTTGCTGTGTTCGCAAGTAATCTTTGCTCAAAAAAAACCTGATATTGGAGCAAAGGAGTTGTTTAATATCTCACTACAAGACTTGTTGAATGTGGGTATCGTTTCCGCATCCAAGAAGAAGCAAAGTGTTTCTGATGCTCCTGCTATGGCGTATGTATTTACCAAAGAGCAGATTTTGAGCAGAGGTTATACCAATCTCATGGAACTCCTCGAAGATGTTCCTGAAATCGAAATCCAAAGAAACTCTAATCCTGAAGACAGAAACTTTGCTACTATCAGAGGTATCACAGGCAACGAAAAATTCCTCATACTTCTCAATGGTATCCGTATCACTCCTGCTACTGGAGATGCTTATACGCTTGGCTCTAACTTTGCCCTTACCAATGCTTTAAGGGTGGAGGTTATTTTGGGACCAGCCTCAGCTCTTTATGGGGTAGATGCTTTTAGCGGTATTATCAATATTATTACTACTCATGGGCAGGAAGGCAATCCTTTCCGAGGACTCAATGCCAATGTCAATTATGGGCAGTTCCGCAGTTTGGACGCTTCCTTACAAATGGGGAAAAAATTTGATAAATTGAATGTGATGTTTTCTGGTAATTTTTATAGGTCTGCCGAACCTGACTATCAAAATATTTATAAAGATGAATTTGCTTGGTATAACAATAATCTTCGTACTTCAGGGCAAGTCATTAATTCTCCTTTCATCAAACTCATCAATACGCTGGGGAACTATCAGGCTTTAGCAGAACCGTATTTTACAGGAGATAGTTTATCAAGGGGGTTTGCTATGCCTACGAACTCTTACTTTATTAATGGGACTATGAATTATGGAGATTTTTCGGTAAGCTACGTAAGGCATTGGGAAAGTCATAGTGCCGCTCACGGGCTAAGACCTGAGTTTGCCGTCAGAGACCCCCAATCTTTGATACAGATGAGCCAAGAGGTCTTTTATGCCAAGCATAGCTATACTTCTATCAACCGCAAGTGGAATGTACAAAGCACTATCTCCAAAAGTGCGTTTGAGATAGGAAATCAAAGCCATTTTGCTGGCTCGGCAACGACTTGGCAGAGAGGTTATATCTATTCGCTTGCCTCAAGTGCTAAAATAGAGGAGCAGTTTAGCTATGACTTCTCTAAAAAATTTTCTATGATTACTGGTTTTACGGCAGAAAACTTATCTGCGATTCCTAAAATTGCTCCTGTATATAAACCTTTTGACCAGCGACTGCCCGCTTCGCTCCAACAGCTTTATTATGTGGCTGGTACAGGCTCAGGTACTGACGCAGATACACTTATAAAAAATGCTTTTGTCGAGCAAAGAGTATTTAACGTCGAGTACCGCAACTATGGCGGATTTCTCCAATTCCAGCTTTCTCCCGCAAAATGGATAGAACTTACTTTAGGCTCTCGCTATGATTACAATACGCGTTTCGGTGGTAGTGTCAATCCAAGATTGGGCTTAGTCTTGTCTTCATTAAACAAAAAACTGATTTACAAGCTATTATATGGAGAAGCCTTCTTAGCCCCCTCTCCAGAGAAGACCTTTGCTCAGTCTGCCTCTTTTGCCATTCGCTTTCTTTCAGATACGCAAGGCGAAAGAATAGCAAGCTACTTCCGTACTGCTAATCCCGATTTGCGCCCAGAAAAATTACGCACTTTTGAGAGTAGTTTGAGTTATTTACTTACACCCCAAGTGGCTTTGGGCATGAATGGGTTTTATACCAGAGTAGAAAATTTGATTGGCTTAGCAGAGGCTGACCCGCGCATGACGCTTGCGCCTGTACCCGTAAGCAGGTTAGAAACCAATATCAATAGAGGTCAATCTACTATTTACGGTGGAACAGCCAAAATCAACTACCTCCAAAAGTTTAATTTCTTGACTCTCAATGCACTAATTGCATACTCTTACATAGATGGGAATATAGATAATCAGCCCTTGCTATATGCCGCAAAGCATACCGTCAAAGCAAGTTTTGATATTTCCAATCCTCGATTTTCTATTTCTCCGCGAGTAATTTTCCGCTCTAAATCCAATTCTCGCCTTACCAATCCTAATGATAGCAACAATCTTTTTACCAACCAAGCCTTTACAGTTGTGAATCTTTTTGCAAGAGTAAAGCTATATGAAAAAAGAAAAATTGGTAAATTTTATATTTATACTAAAATCAATAACTTGCTCAATCTCAAATACTACAATGTGTTTTTGGGTGCAGAAGATGGCTTCCCTGCTACTCCTCAAGACCCGCGAAGAATCAATGTAGGCATCAATTGGGCATTAGAATAATAAGAAATTTTATATCTATGGAACAAGTATTTTTTAAAAATATCCAAGAGGTTATCCTTGAAGAATTGCAACAAGCCCAAACCAGCATTCATATAGCAGTAAGTTGGTTTAGTAATCGCAGTATTTTTGATAGGCTACTTCAAAAAGCGACACAAGGAGTAGATATACAGTTGGTTATTTTAGATGATTATGTAAACAAACGAGTCGAGGGACTACCTTTTGATGAACTTATCAAAGCGGGAGGGAAAGTT
>JALOMS010000557.1 GCA_025455345.1 Thermoflexibacter sp.
CAAGGAGCATCTTTGGTATAAAGTAAAATAGTATATGCTAAACCTACTAATACGCACAAAATAAAGAAATAAGGAGAATACTCTGTAAATAGATTGGTCATTGAGTTTGAAGTTTTTATTTTATGTAATAAACAAACATACGAAATTTACCGTGATTGTTTATGTAAAATCAAAAATTTTGTTCTAAATGATAATCCATGCTGCGTACCATTCATCAAATTTTTCAAAAGCCTATTTATGCACAAGTAAGAGAGATTTTAGGTGAAGTAGGTAGAGATATGTAGTTGAGCTAAGATTAGGATATTGTTTTAAAAAGAGCTATATGATAGCCACTCATTCCTATAGTTAGCACATTAACTTTCAAAAGATAGGCTATGTACTACTTGACATTCATACAAAAACATATAATCTCCTAAAAACTAACAGCCTCCCCAATTTTGAGAAGGCTGTCAGTTTTTTTTATGGAATGATTACTAAAAGAATTTAGCAAGGTCGCTCTCTGTTTTAGTTATCTTCTTTAATGCTTTGTATAATTTGTCCAAGGTCTGAGTAGTTCTTCGCCCAACTAATTGTTCTTTGTAAGAATTATAGTCTGCCACTTCTGTTGCTTCGCTGACCTCTGTTACTTCTAAGGCGATGATACCACTTTCATCTCTAAAAAGTGAGGTTCTTTCTCCTTTTTTCATTGCAAAAGCTTTACCTATTGCCACTGGAGCATAACCTAAACCATTCAAAGCAGATGATTGCAAAGTAACATCTGACATCGTAGTAACTGAAACATTAGTACCGTAAGCATTGGCAATAGCAGTTAGGTCGCTTTGCGTTACGGACTTTAGTTTATCCATGATTTGTTGTGCTTTCAAGTCATTACGAACTTCAGTAGAAAGTTCATCTTTTACATCTTCCCAAGTAGCCTCGCCCTTATTTACCGCACCTCTCAATACTGCAACAAGGTATTGGTCTTCTAACTCAAAGATAGGAGAAACTTGACCTAATTCCGCATCATTGTATGCCCAACGAACGATTTCTCTAATCTTTGGACTTGTAAGATTGTTGATGTATTTGGCATCTTTGGCTATGTTAAGAGCTTGTAAGCTAATGAGTTTAGCTGCGCCTACCTTATCTACATATTCTTTGATATTTTTGGCTGTTGCAAAATTTGAAGCATCTCTATATGCCTTCTCACGAGTAGCATCGCTTGGTACGATTTCCTTTATTATGGTTGCTAATTTGTACTTAGCCTTATTTTTAAGACCTGTAACATCTATGATGTGATAACCAAACTCTGTTTCTACCAAATTCGGCACTACTCCCTCTTTATCAGCGTCCATGACAGCCTTTTCAAAAGGCGCAACCATCTGTTTTTCAGCAAACCAGCCCAAATCTCCGCCTTTTTCACGCGTTCCATCTTCTCCATAGATTCTTGCTAAACTCGCAAAGTCAGCACCACTGTTTTTTAATTGGTTGAGTACTTCTTGCGCTTTCTTCTTTACATCTGCTTTTTCTGTTTCAGCTTTGCCTTGAGTAGAAAAAAGAATATGGCTTGCTCTTGCAGAAAAGACAGTATCCTCTGCCGTACCAATGAATTTGTGAAGCGCATATACGCCTCTTTCTTTGTCTAAGAAAGGACCATATACCTTTCCGTCCTCGAGAGTAACACCTGTCAGGTCTTTAGGGAGTTCGGAAGATTTGAGTGTACCAATATTCTGATTTACATCTGAGTTAGCGTTAGCAAAAGATTCATTTTCAGTAGTAGAAGCAAACTGAGTAACCAAATCTTCCAAACCTTTCTTGATAGTGGCAGAGTCTATCGAAGATGGCTTAAATGAAAAAGGTACATATTCTATCGACCTATTCTCTTTTTCCGCATACTTTGCTTTATTTTTCTCAAATTGTGCTTTTAATAACTCGTCTGTAACTTTGACAGCAGAGTCAGGAATCAGGAAGAAAGGAATGGCTACATATTTAATACCTACTCTGGCATTTTGTTCCTTGTAATAGTTCTCTGCTTCTTTTTTGGTAATATAGGTAGAAAGGTCAAAAAGTTTTTGGTATTTTTCCTTGCTACGTTCTGGCACCAAGTCTTGTTCAAAAGAATAAAATTGGGCTTGTTGCTCTGGTGCCGCTTGAGAAATATTTTTTAAGAAATTGATAATCATGTTTTTATCAACTTCACCTGTTTGAGGATTGGTAAAACTTTGCGCCCAACTTGGGTTCAAGTTATTACCTTGAATCATATCCTGCAACTCCTCTGGAGTGATATTGATACCTATTTTTTCAAATTCTTTTTGAATGACCAACTTATAAACTAAGTTATTGAATGCTTCTGGTCTAATATACTCTAATTCAGACTCATTGAGAGACCTATTTACTCTAAGAGAATATTTGTTTTTTAAGTCATTCAACTCATCATTGTACTCTTGGAATGTAATATCGTTGCCATCTATGGTTCCGACTTTGGGTTGATCCAAACTTTGCATAATCCAAGAGTTAGAAGAAAATAAATCTCCTCCAACGATAAATAAAATTAAGCCGATTGCAATTGCACCTACGGCTATACCTGCTCTTTCTCTAATTTTTGAAATAATTGCCATGCGCTACAAATTTTTAGGGTGCAAAGTTAAGCACATATTCTTGTTAAGTCAATAAAAGTTATGATTTTTTAACACAACAAAAAATAATATTGTATTAAATCGCCCAAATAAGCGATTCTATTACTCTAATAACTTATTTTTGTATGCTCAAAATTTGAAAAACTAAATTTTCTTTACGACGATGGGAAAAGCATATCTATACATTAACTTTTGTGTGTTTATAACTCTTTGTATGTGGGCTTGTAGCGGAAACAAACAAGAAAATGCTACAAACAATCATACAAATTTTGACCTGTATCAATCGTTTAATCAACATTTTGCGCCTCTATCTTTGCCTTTCCAAATGGAAACGAATAATGCAAATTTTTCTGTGTTTACGGCTCTTCTGGACGAGAATAGGCACATTGATTCTACTTTTCGGCATATTTTTGTCTTAGACAGTTTGACTCAAGAGGCGCATCCTGATTCTCTTACGCATCACCCTATTTATGAGTGTTGTAAGTTTTACTATGTAGGAAAATTGTTCGAAACTGCCAATTATTCTATGCTTTTATATGCTCGCAATAATCTGCCGCCTCATGATGACATTTATATATTTTTGGCAACGATGGACAAGACAGGGAAAAAGATAGACGAAATCTTATTCCATAAGCCTATGGCTTCTTTGCCTCCTACTGAGCTTAAAAGAGTATCTATCATAAATGCAGATACCTCTATCATGGTGAATCATGTTTCCTTAGACTATGAGTTTGCAAAAGGGAAGGAGTCCATGGAGTTAAAGCATAAAACACTCCATGAGAAGTATTATAAAATCGCTCCTAATGGTAAAATTCAATTGGTCAATCAAATGACCAAAGAAATATCTATGGATGCTACACAGGTAAAATAAGTCTTCCTTTAGAAGTGTAACATTACTTTATATTAACTAACAATAAAAATCAATGTCTTACGAAAATTTTGAAACAAACGCTATTCGTACTCAAACCAATAAAACGGAGTTTAGAGAACACTCTGTACCAATTTACCTCACGTCAAGTTTTACCTTTGAATCTGCCGAGCAGGGCAGAGCCTTGTTTGCTGATGAAATGGCAGGAAATATTTATACGCGCTTTTCTAATCCTAATAATAGCGAATTTATAGAAAAACTTTGTTTGTTAGAAGGAACAGAAGATGGTATTGCTACTGCTTCTGGCATGGCGGCGATGTTTGT
>JALOMS010000043.1 GCA_025455345.1 Thermoflexibacter sp.
TTCTTTAACAAATAAATATTTTGATATGGATTTCCAAATCATAGAAAAAGCAACACAAAAACATACCCTTATTATTCCTTTGTACACCCAAGAATTAGAGAATAACTTAGGTACAATTCTAAACCAATTTGGTCTGCCTTCCAGCATATTACAAGACTTCAAAGGAGGAATAGATGAAACATTGATAATTTATACATCTGCACAAACCTTAACGGAAAAAATAGTGCTGTTAGGACTTGGAGAGCATACGAAGCAAGATGTATTAAAAAACACCATAAGACTTTTGATAAATAAGCAAAAAGAGAAAGTAGGTCAAGATATTGTTTTGGATTTGAATTATATTCTAAAAAAAGATACAAAGGTTGGATTATTGGTAGAAATGTGTGTAAATGGAGCTTTGTTAGCTACTTATAATATTGCAAAGTTCAAAAAAGAAGACAAACCTGTACAGTTCCCACAAACTATTGCTCAGGTTGCTATCCGCAAAGGAGAGATATTGGCAAATACCCAAAAACGAGTTTTTGATTTGGTAAATTTGCCCGCCAATCACCTCAATGCCTTACAATTAGCAGAGTTCATAACAGAGTCAGGAAAGATTCATAATTTCAATGTCAAGATTTTACATTTAGATGAAATTAAAGCATTGGGCATGGGAGGGCTTATCGCCATTAATCAAGGAAGCGATATTCCCCCTACTTTTATTATCATGGAATATAAGTCCGAAAGCCAAATAACAAAAAAAGTAGGTTTGGTCGGTAAAGGAGTAACTTTTGATACAGGAGGTATCTCTATCAAACCTTCAGAGGGAATGTGGCAGATGAAATGTGATATGGCTGGTGCGGCAGCAGTGATAGGAGCAGTCGAGGCAACAGCAAGACTACAATTACCCGTCCATCTTATTGGTATTATTCCCGCCACAGACAATATGATTAATGGGAAAGCTATCTATCCGGGTTCTATTGTCAAAACATATTCAGGTTTGACTATCGAGATAGAAGATACAGATGCAGAAGGACGTGTGATATTGGCTGATGGATTGGCATATATGAAAAAGAACTTTGAACCTGACGTAATGATAGACTTAGCTACTTTGACAGGCGCATGTGTAATCGCATTAGGCTATCAGGCGGCAGGCTTGTTTACCAATAATGATAATCTTGCCAATCAATTATTTAGTATAGGAGAGCAAGTGGGCGAAAGAGTATGGAGATTGCCTTTATGGGACGAATATGAAAAGCAAATTAAATCTGACATGGCAGATGTAAAGAATCTGGGTGGACGACCTGCGGGTTCTATCACAGCCGCGAAGTTTTTAGAAAAATTTACAGACAAACACCCCGCATGGGCGCATTTGGATATTGCAGGCGTAGCATTTACAGACAACCCGTATAGTACCGCACGAAGTGCAACAGCTTATGGCGTAAGGCTTTTGGTAGAATATCTAAGCCAAAATGTCTAAAATATGTTTTAAATCTTGGAGATTTGGAACAAATTACTTTAATTTGTAGTTAATGTAAAGAAATAAACAATAAACGGTTTACAAAAGCATGTAAGCCGTTATTTTTATTGTCTTTTTATGGATACCCTTTGTAGCTTCAAGTCTTAATTTACTAATTCTAAGATTTTTACGAGCAGGTGAGATGTTTTCTGTTTACAAGTACAGAAGACTCTTAAAGGAATTTTTTTTAATACAGACTTTTGCAATACTATGGGTTTTATCTTGTACAAAGTAGTTTGGTATGATTGCCTACAAAAGTATTTTGTATGATTTTTTTTTTATCATTTAACCAAATATTAACTAATATTATGGCAGTATCTTATTATACACAGGAGGGATTCAACAGGTTGAAGGAAAAACTCCAAGAATTAAGAACCAAAGGCAGAGCAGAAATCGCACGACAAATAGCAGAGGCAAGAGATAAAGGCGATTTGAGTGAGAACGCTGAGTACGATGCCGCCAAAGATGCACAAGGACTATTAGAGTTGGAAATTTCTAAACTCGAAGAACTAATAGCCAACGCACGTATTTTAGATGAAACAAATATTGATACTTCTAAGGTTTCTGTTCTTTCTAACGTAAAAATCAGGAATACAGTAACTAAAATGGAAGTAACTTATACCTTAGTAGCAGAGGAAGAAGCTGACCTCAAACAAAACAAAATTTCTGTCAAATCTCCCATAGGAAGCGGGTTGCTTGGTAAAAAAGTAGGAGAAAAAGCAGAAATCAATACCCCAAGGGGCAAAATGACTTTCGAGGTTTTGGATATTTCCAGATAAGAATTTAGAGAGATTGATGAAGCTAAAATATGGTAAGGAGCTATCTCATTACCATATTTCTTTTTATAAGCTATCACTTGAAGCTAAGGTATAAAATCATTAACTCGCACTAAATTAATTAAAAACATAGATTCATAAAAATAATAAACCCAAAAGCAAAAAGCCTTGGGTTTATACATTTTCCATTTACTATGTTTATTTTATGCTTATTCTGTTTCTCTTGCCAATGCTTTTTCTAAATTTTCAATCAAGTCTTTAGAAACTTGTCTTGGCTTTTGCTCTTTGTGCTTTTTTAGTAAGTCCAATGCCATAGCTCCAATTTGGTACAATCCAATAGGATTTTTGTCTGCATTGTAGCTTACAATCACAAATTGTAGTTTCTCGATGATGTCTTTGTACACCTCACCATCTAATTTTAAAAACTTCTCGTGAGCCTCACGACAAGCACTTTCGATTTGTTCACTTGCAGTCATACTTTTTTAGTTTAGATTAGAAATAGGACTTAAAATCTATCAAAATTGGTGATTTTGTGATAGATGTACGCCGCAAATATAGGCAAATTTTTAAAAAACTCAAAAAAAGTATCTTTTTTATCAATTATTCAATAACTATTCCCATAGAGGCAAACTTCTCTATGCGTTTATCTATTCTTTCGGCTACACTCATTTTGGCTAATTCTTCATAATTTTCCAAGATAGTCTTTTTTATAGCATTTGCCGCTTCATCTTTATTGGTATGCGCTCCCCCAAGAGGCTCCTCTACTATGCCATCTATCAATCTGAAAGCAAGCATATCTCTGGCTGTAAGTTTCATGGCTTCCGCCGCTTGTTCTTTAAAATTCCAACTTCTCCAAAGAATCGTAGAACAGTTTTCTGGCGAAATCACAGAGTACCACGTATTTTCTAACATCAATACCCTATCTCCTATGGCTATGCCCAAAGCCCCACCAGACGCTCCCTCTCCAATCACAATGCAAATAACAGGCACACGCAACATAAACATTTCCTTTAGGTTACGTGCGATTGCTTCTGCTTGTCCTCTTTCCTCTGCCTCTATACCGGGATAGGCTCCGGGTGTATCTATAAAAGTTATAATGGGTTTATCAAACTTTTCTGCTAACTTCATCAATCGCAATGCTTTACGATAACCTTCTGGATTAGCCATACCAAAGTTGCGGTATTGACGTTCTTTGGTATTCCGTCCTTTTTGCTGTCCAAGAAGCATGAATGTCTGCCCTCCTATATCGCCAAATCCACCGACCATCGCTTTGTCATCTTTTACGGTTCGGTCTCCAAACAACTCTATAAAATCTTGCGTAATACTATAAATATAATCCAATGTATAAGGTCTTTCGGGGTGTCTGGATAGTTGAACTCTCTGCCAAGGGGTAAGATTTTGATATGTCTCAATCTTAAGTTGCAGTATTTTGTTTTCTACAACCCTCAAAGCAGATTCGGAATCAGCGTCATGTTTATCCCCTAATTGTTGCTTCATCTCTGCCAAACGTGCCTCCAGCTCTGCGATTGGTTTTTCAAAGTCTAATAACATATATGAAATGTTTGATTTAATCCTTTTGAATAAATAAATCACAAATTTATACAAAAGAAAATGAGAAAATGATATTTGACTTTGAAATTAAAATCTATTTATCTATCATAAACAAAAATCATATAAGGCTTTTTAAAACCTTATATGATTTTGCTTACTTATAAAGTCATCAATCAAAGCACTTTATTTTACATTCTCGCAAGCAATTTGGTTGGAGTTATGAGAATCTCTGCGAGAAGAGCCATAGCCCGAACCGTTGTACTCCTGCTTGATGGTAAACGTATAAAGCATACATCTTCCGTTGCTTTGCTTGGCGGCAATGGCGGCAGACTGATACCTGCTCAGGATTACGCCTGTAAGTTCGTTGCGCTCTATGTGCCAATCAGTATCTAAAAGATTGACTTTGAGGATAGTTTCGCCCCAGCCTGTCTGCTCAAAAGCCTTTCTAAATTCCTTGTCCATTGCCGCATTGGTCGTGAGGGCGGCGGGCATTTTTACGTTTTTAAGCCTATTTTCTTCTCCTTTTTGTGCTAAATTTGCCGCACCTTCCATGCCACCTACCCCATTGACAGTAGCGGTAATAGACTGATAAAGTTTGGCATATTCCTCTTTTCTTTTGAAAGCGACACACTTGCTTGCCGCCTCCCAATACGCCTGTTGGAAAAGTAGCGTGGTATAGATTGCTTTTGCGTTCCCTGGTGTTCCTGCTATTTTGATGTCCTCTGCAAGTTTTTTATATGTTGCCTCTTTTATTTCGTATTCGTATTTATTGATTACCCTGCGCTCGTAATTATCTACCGATGCGTCAAACATTTTATCTCCTATGTTGGTTGGTGTTGCCTCCATTTGCTGAATTTTTGATTTGTAATTTTCCAAATTCTTCGTTTTCAGTTCCAACTCGCTCTCTCCTACGGTCATACTCGCAAGCGAAATATCAAACAAATCATTGAGTAGATTCGCATAACCACTCGTAACATCTCTATTGTTTACTTTTTTCTGCAACTTTGCATCATCTGCCTCTTTTTTAGCATTTTGCTCTGCTTCTTTTTCATCTTTTATTTTCTGCTTTTCTTGTGCTTTTTCTTCTGCCTTCCCTGCTTTCTCATTACGCAAGTCTTCCAACACCTTTTCCATTTCGGCAGTATTATACTCTGGCTCTACCTTTTTCAGATTTTTCAAATCATTTTCAGCTTGACTTAGCTCCCCTTTTTCCACGTGCTTCCAAAACAGTTTGTAATATGTCTTTGCGGCACTTTTCTTAGGCTCGTCTTCATTTGAAGCGTCCTCTTTTTTCTTACTTCCTTTGATGTCGTTCACGATACTTTTTACGTCATTGGTAATTTGCTTGGCATCTCTCACGCCACTTTTTGCATTTCTAATTTCATTGCGCGCTTTGCGAATGTCATTTTGGGCAAAACCATTTTGCACCAGCAAAAGCACAATCATTAAAGTCAAATAAAATTTTTGATTCCTCATTTTGGTATCAATTAAGTTTTGATTTTCAAATAAATTTTAATCAAAACTACTTTGAAAAATCAACTTAAAATGCCACTTTTGGCAAGTGTGAGGGAATCATTGGTAGGTGCGAAAAGAAAGGAAGTAAGTGGATTGATGGTATTTAAGGTTTCATTTTAACAAACTATTTTCTTATAAAAGTGACTTTCGAACTGACTATACTTGGTGCAACTTCTGCTACTCCAATAGTAGATAAGCACCCTACAGCCCAAGTAGTAAACTATAATGACCAACTTTACTTGATAGATTGTGGAGAAGGTACGCAAGTCCAACTGCTTCGTTATGATTTGCGGTTTAATCGCATTAATCATATCTTTATCAGCCATTTGCACGGAGACCATTATCTTGGTTTGATGGGCTTATTATCTTCTATGCATTTACAAAAACGGACTAATCCCATACATCTCTACGCGCCCAAAGGATTAGATGAAATACTTCTTGCTCATTTTAGATATAGTCATAGTGTACTTCATTATCCCTTATTTTTCCACTCATTTGATGATGAGGAATCGGTATTATTAATGGAGAATGAAGATATTACAGTACATACCATTCCCATGCACCATGGCATTACTTGCTGTGGCTTTCTATTTAGAGAGAAACCTAAAAAATTGAATATCAATAAGGAGAAGTTGCCACCTAATTTGCCCATTCCATTAATTTTGGCTTTGAAAGAAGGTGAGGATATATTTTTTGAAGGAAAATACATTCATAATCAAGAGCTTACTCTTAGTCCTAAGCCCTTGCGAGCGTATGCGTATTGCTCAGATACCAAATATACAGAACGCATGATTCACCTATTGAAAGAGGTTGATTTACTGTACCATGAAGCAACTTTTACAGAAGATTTGGCAAATAAAATAGATGAGGGAACTTATCATAGCACTGCCAAGCAAGCCGCAAAAATTGCAAAAAAATCTAATGCTAAAAAACTAATTATTGGACATTTTTCGGTGAGGTATGGGGATTTGAATATACTTTTGGCTGAAGCAAAAGAGGTCTTTTTTCATACAGTTCTTGCTATCGAGGGACAGACTTATCCAATAAGTGATGAGTAAGGTAAATTGCAACTAATTTTATTCAAATGTCATCTCTATTACAAAACATTGCGTTTAAATACAGAGATTTGGGGCTATATTTTTTATTTCAATCCATTTTTGAATTCAAATGAAAGGGAAAAAAATTCTTCTTGGTGTTACAGGTAGTATTGCGGCGTACAAATCAGCTTTATTGGTGAGATTATTGGTCAAATTAGGCGCGGAAGTGCAAGTCATTATGAGTAAGTCGGCTACTGATTTTATTACACCTCTTACGCTTAGTACACTTTCTAAAAACCCTGTACTAATTGATTTTCAAAAAGATAAAACAGGAGAATGGAACAATCACGTCGACTTAGGGTTATGGGCAGACCTCATGCTGATAGCTCCAGCGAGTGCTAATACTATTGCTAAAATGGCAAATGGATTGTGCGATAATTTACTCTTAGCCACTTATTTGTCCGCAAGATGTCCTGTTTGGGTATGCCCTGCGATGGATTTGGATATGTTTGCCCACCCAAGCACGCTGAACAATCTTAAAAAATTACAAATATTTGATAATCAAATTATTGAACCTAATGAGGGGGAGTTGGCAAGTGGTCTTTTTGGCAAGGGACGCATGGCAGAACCAGAAGAAATAGTAACTTTTTTGAATCAATTTTTTCTACAAAAAGAACAGCAAAATAGATTGGAAGGAAAAAAAGTGCTTATAACCGCAGGAGCAACACGAGAATACATAGACCCTGTGCGCTTTATTAGTAACAATTCTTCAGGGAAAATGGGCTATGCCATCGCCGAAGAATTGGCATCTCAGGGCGCAAAAGTAACGCTAATAAGTGGGAAGACGGCATTGGAAATAAAACATCAACTCATTCATAGGATTGATGTGGAGTCTGCTACCGAAATGTATGAAGCCACTATCAATCAAGTAGCAGATAATGATATTATTATACACTGTGCGGCTGTAGCTGATTATACGCCCAAAGTACGAGCAAATCATAAAATTAAGAAAAAAGAAAGCGAACTAACCATAGAGTTAGTAAAGACCCAAGACATCGCTAAGGAGGTCAGTAATCTCTTACAACCGCATCAGTTCCATGTAGGTTTTGCCTTAGAAACTGACAACGAACTTAAGAATGCAAGTGATAAACTCCAAAGGAAAAAATTTGATATGATTATTCTCAATTCTTTACAAGACCAAGGTGCTGGATTTGAGCATGATACCAATAAAATTACCGTATTGGACAAGAACGGAAAGCAAACAGATTTTCCTTTAAAAAGTAAAAAAGAATTGGCAAAAGATATAGTTAGATTGATTATAGAAAATGGAAAGTATTAGCCCTCTTTGCATTATATTAAAAATTACACTACAAGAAGGGCTTGTTTCATACATATTTTGATAGACGTTTTAAGCAAATATAAGTCGTATGTTATCAATCTTTTATCCAATTCATTGCATCATCTACCGTATTAAAAAACTTAGTTTGTAGTTGTTGAGCGTGCGTTTCATCAAAGGTCTGTTGGAGTGAGATTGCAGCAAAAAAGTCTTTTTCTGGTAGTACAAAGCCTATTTTTTTCAATCCATTAGCGATATAATGAGGAGCGATTTCCTTATCATGCCATTCTTGCACGCTTACATCCATAGTAAAATGCCCTCTTTGGCTATTCGTGAGAAATCCTCTGACTCTATATTTTTTGATACGCTCTAAGAAGTCGACAATGTGTTGTTTGAACTCTTCTCTGGACATTTTGCTGGCAGATTCTGTCCATTCAGAGTAAAGGATATTGTAATCTTGGTGCAGATAGGTATTTAGATAATTTGTAGATAAAACCAATTGCATATATTTTGAGTTGTTTAATGGAACTTAAAGGTATTATTTTCAAACCAAAAATAGTTAATAAAAATCAAAAGTTAAATAAAAATATTCTTATTCTCTATCCTCTTTGATAATAAAGGCATCTTTAAATCCTTTTTTCTGTACATATTCCATTAAAATGAAAGCATCTTCGATAGTATATACTTTTCCTACTGTATATTTATAGGTAAGGACTCCTTTTTTTTCTTCATTTTTACTTTCTTCTATTTTCATATCCAATTTTTTAAAATCGGCATGATTCATTGAGATTTTCTTAGGAGAGGCAGAAATCTGCACTTTATAAACTACTTTCTCATTTTTTGGATTTTTTGCTTTGGTAGGTGGGAGATTTTTCTCTTTGTAACTCACCAAAATAGTGCTTTTGTTTTCATTTTCTTTTTTGGCAGTCATTTTTTTATCTTCTGTTTTAGGTTTTTCTTTTTCAACAAGTTTGTACCCTGAAGCAGTTAGGAAGTTTTTAATCCCACGATAAACGGCGGAGGCGATGATTTCCTGCCCATTGTCAGAGTTAAGGAATATTTCTTCTTGTTTATGAGAAAGGAAACCTGTTTCTATTAAGACTCCGGGCATATTGGTATATTGGAGTACATATAAGTTGAAACGGCGGTCTTTGGAGTTAAAAAGTCCCTTGGAATTGCGCTTGGCACGCGTAGTAAATTCCTCATCTAAGAGTTGGGCTAATTTGGTACTTTTGCGATAGGTAAAGTCATGTACGTGCATTTGAGACCCATAAATCTCTTTCTTTTTACTGGAATTGCAGTGAATACTCACAAAATAATCTGCCTTAGTTTCGTTAGCTATTGCGACTCTTTGTTCCAGACTTACTGTAATGTCTCGCTTGCGCGTATAGACAACTTGTATATTTTCATAATTGTCATTGATGAACCGACCCACTTTCAGTGCAATATCAAGTGTAATATCTTTTTCGTCTTTCAGATTATCTTTACTGCCCTCAGTGCCAGGGTCAATACCACCGTGTCCCGCATCAATCACTATTCTGATGGATTCTATCTCCTTGTCGCTTTTAGGGGCTGAATCTTTCTGTGATAGAGCTTGTGTGCAAATAGTAAAAAGTAATACGAATCCTACCAATACAAATTTCATCGTGCTAAAATAGTTTGAGAATGATAGATTACTGGGTAATAAGGCAAAGTTTATAAAAAAATTTCTAAAATCAAATGAATTGATAATCAATCTATTAATTTTTCAAAAAAATGCTTTGAAATCTTGTATTTTTCTTTTAAATTAAGAGGATTTTCCTTATAAATATGTCTAAATTAGAAAATAACGGTTATGATTTGGAATAGAAGAGATTTCTTAAAAACAATGATTGCTTCTTCGTCTTTGGCAATCGGTGGTTTCCAATTAGGACAGAAAATAGATGTTGTAATTATTGGCGCAGGCTTATCAGGTTTATATTCAGCAATGTTGTTAGAAGCCCAAGGATATAAAGTCTTGATAGTCGAAGGCAATGACCGAATAGGGGGAAGAGTCTTTACACTTGACCATTTGGAGGGCAGACCAGAGGCAGGAGGTACAGAAATAGGGGATAATTATCAGCGCATTATTAAGATAGCCAACCAATTAGGGGTAGAGTTAGAAGAACCTGCACCAATGTCAGCTAATGCAAGAGATACTCTTTTACATATCAATGGTAAGAATATTTTAATGAAAGACTGGGCAAGTGATGCGGCGAATGGCTTAGAAGACAAGCTCAAAAAAATCTTTCCTATGCTTTTAGAAGCAGATTTTCTTCAGAAAAATATGCCTTTCCAATCTTTTGAAGACTGGGCAAAACCCGAATTCGCTCACTTGGATATTTCTTATCTCCAATTTTTAAAAAGTAAGGGTTTATCCGATGAAGCCATTAGATTGATAGATGCCAATGCCAATATCAATGGAGTAGAGGTTACATCTACGCTTCATGCCTTGCGTAGTGCGGCTATGCGAACAATGAGCGGAAGCAAAAAAACGATGCGAGTCAAAGGTGGAAGTAGTCGTTTGGTTGAGGCTATGTCTAAAACCATCAAAGGGGACATCTTGCTTGGCAGGGGGGTAGTAAGTATCAATAATACCAAGAAAGGAGTAAGTCTTACCTTTGCCAACGGAAGTAAAGTCAAAGCCCGCTTTGCGATTTGTACACTGCCTTTTTCCGTGTTGAGAAATATCAATATCGAATCAGAAACTGCCACAGGACTTCCTCATGTAATACAAGCAGAAGCGATAGATAATCTACCTTATATTGCTGTTAGTCAATATTATCTACTACCTACCAAACCTTTTTGGAAAGAAGATGGATTGCCTCCTGCTATGTGGACAGATACGATTTTGAGTCGTATTTTCGCAGGATACAATGCACAAGGAGAGGTCAATCGGTTTACCTGTTGGGCAAATGGAAAAGAGGCGATACGCTTAGATAAATTGGGCGAAGCAGAGGCTATCCATCTAATACTAAAAGAGTTAAAAAGAATAAGACCATCAACAGAGAATAGCATAGAAGTAGTACATACTCACTCTTGGCAGAAAAATCCATATTCCCAAGGAGCATATCATCAGTATGCCCCCAATCAAATAACTAAATATATTCCATACCTGAACAAACCTGCTGGGAATATACACTTTGCGGGAGAGCATACTAATTTTAGATTTACGGGTATGGAAGGGGCTGTGGAGTCAGCAGAGAGAGTAGTCGACGAAATCAAAGCACGCACCAAATAGCAATCCTCCTTTTATTTAGGCTTCTTTCTCAAAATACTTTTTGCTCACCCAAAGTAAGCCAAAAGCTTCTCCATCTTGCTTGCCAATATGCTTGTGGTGGGCATGGTGCGCTCTGCGTAAAGCCCTGAAATAGCGATGATTACTTTTACGTAAAATGGGTGGGTAGCGTTGGTGAATAAATACATCATGTACAACAAAATAGATTATCCCATAGATTAAAATTCCTATCCCGATGTACAACTTGAAGTCTAACCCATCAGCTATTCCTGTATAAATACATAAGGCACTTGGAATGGCAAAAAAAAGAAAAAATAAGTCATTCCATTCAAAAAAATGACTTTCATCTTTGACGTGGTGTGAAGCATGGATAGACCATAAAAACCCGTGCATAATATACTTATGCAATGCCCATGCGATTAGTTCAGTAGCGCAAAAGGTAAGGAAAATAATGCCAATATTGATTAAATAATTCATGATTTTTGTATCTTTGATATGGGGCAAAGATACGAAAATAGTAAAAGAAAATAGCCAAGATGAGATGTTTTAGATTAACTTTTATTGGTAAGCCAAATACCAAATAATACTACTATTCCTCCTATCGCAGTAATCAAAGTAAGTTCTTCGCCCAAAGCAATCGCCACTACTACCGCAAAAACAGGCGTGAGGTTGGCAATAACAGCAGAGTTTGTTGCACCAATTTTGATAACTGCCTCATAGTACCATACAAAACCTAAAGCCGTAGCTGTACTTCCGATGTAGATGACGGCTAAGATAGACTGCAAGGAGGCAGACTCTATCTGCGCCAAAGGATGCTCATTCAAAACAGGGAAAAATAACATCATAGTCCCAATGAGTGCCGAAAAAGCACTAACACTGAGCGCATTCATTTCTTTTAAGACTACTTTCGCCAAAAGAGTATAAAATGTCCAACTCAAGGAAGTAAGTATGATGAGGGTTTCGCCTATGCCCCAAGAGTCATTGCCTAATTTGCTAAAATCTCCACGAACTATCACCACTGCTACGCCTACTAAGGTGATGAATAAACCAATCCACTTAATGAATGTAATCCTTTCCTTGAAAAGTATAGCACTTAAAAGCATAATAAAAATAGTAGAAGATGTTATCAACAAAGAAGCTCTAACGGCAGATATACTCCCCATTGCTCCAAAAAAGAAGAAATTATAACAGAACACTCCCGAAAAAGCTGATAAAAATACCAAAATCCACTGTCGGCTTGTAAAAGAAGGCAATCTGAATCCATTGACATTGAGATAGGCTACCATTAGAAAGATAGTCCCAAAGATGAATCTTATCAATGCCGCCATCGCAGGACTGAAGCTCTCAAGCGCGATTTTACTCACTGCAAAGTTAGAACCCCAAAAAAACACAGTAGCAACAAGTTTCAAATAGATGAGTTTCATAAATATTTTTTGCAAAGCTATATACATGCTCGACTTATTTGCAAATAATAGGCTATGATTATTTGAGAAAAATACGTTTTAAGATTGGAAATGAGCTATCTGCTATTTGATACTGACAGATAACTCCTCTACCTATCTATTTCATTTCCTTTGTATTATGCCTGTTTGAAAAAACGTATAATTTCTCTTACTTGGTTGAGGAATTGGGCATCTTCAGAAAGTTTGGCAATTACATTTTCTGATTTTCGTGCGAGTTGTTCATGCTCTCTATCGTTATTCGCTCTCAATTTCTCCAGATTGGAGCGCAATTCTCTCATATCACTTTCCAAAGAATTTGCTTTGCGTTCTTGCGTAGCTACCAAGGAGTCTCTCTCGTCTTGATTTAGCTGATATTCAAGTGTTTTTAAGCGATTCTCCCAATCATAAAATTTGTTTTGCAATTCCGCAACATCATCTCTTGGGTATTTGATTTCGTGTGTAATCGTGCTAAGTCGAGAGGCAACATACTCATACATACGAATCGCTGGTCTAAGCAAAGTCAGCAACAATGCCGCCAACGCACTCACATATCCCAAACTCGTAATCTCAAAATAAGATAATGAATACAAACCTATGGCAGAGGCAATGTGTAAAAAAATGGCTATCCAAAAAAATCTTTTTGAGAGTTTTTGAGCGTATGCCACATCATCATCATTGACCTTAAGGTCTTTATCCTTTGACTGTTTCGCCTGTACCATGACCTCTTTCGCGGCAAAGTGCATATTCCAAGGCAAAGTAACGATAATCATAAGCCACCAAAATATGGCTATGCCAATTACCCAATCTACAATCGTACCCGCAGGCACTTGCATATAACGCAACACACCAAAAGTAATCAGCACTAAAGCTGTAATAGAAAATAACGAAGGAATAAAGTTCCGTGGTAACATAAAATATTGATTTTGTTGATAATAAAGTGTATTTCCAATTAGTTTTCAAAATCTTTTAAGATTTTTTCCGTTTTTGCACTATGAATGCGATTAATAAGTTTATTAGCTTCGTGGTCATCACGTAAGGTTTTTGCCAAAGTAAAAGCAGAACCCACCGTAAATATCTGTCCCATTAGCAAAAAACCTTTGACCCACAAGTCCGCAGGTAAGTATATAATGCCAGTAAAGGTCAAGCCAAATGATAAAATAAAAGAAGCCACTGTCTGAAATCTCCATGCAGGAGTATTTTTGTTTACTAAGTTATCCATTTCCATTGTATTTTTTGATTTGAATGTGATTTTTTTACCAGCAGTTTTTGAAATTGCTTACAATACAATAAACGCACATCATCAAATACAGTTAGGTCTATTTTTATAAAAAACGGACTCTAAAAATGGTATTTATAACCTTTAAAATATTAGTAATCAAACAAATAATTAATATATAAACAGACTTTAAAAATATGAATTAGACTTTTCTGAATAAAATCTATCTATCTCAAAAAAAAAAGCTATTTTTGATTATCAATATCTGTTCAAAGTGAAAATAGGTGTTCTAAACTAAAATATTGAGGTCAAATAAATTCTAATCGTTTTACAATCGTTAATTTTGAAATAATTTAATCATTTTACTTAAAAGATTGTGTCTATGAGTAAAAAATTAGAAGAAAAAATTTTAGAAGAAATCAAAAGGCGTGTTTTTGATTTAGAAGAGAAGAAAAGCAAACATTGTTGCGTCGTCGTATGTTGCAGATAGGTATATTCTCGGTTTTAATCCTGCTCATTGTCCTTTACTATGTATTTCGCCCAAAGCCAACACCTGAAATATTGCTTATGGAAACATTTGATAACAATAGCAGGGAGTGGCTCATAGAAGAGTCTTTCAAATACAAACGTACACATGAAAATAATACCTATTTATTTGAATGTAATCATCACGATTGGTGCTATTGGGACTATGTTTCGGTAAGTCTTCCCTCAAGCTACACTGTTGAGGTTAGTGCTACTTGGAAAGAAGGCAATCTCAGCGATACTTATGGGTTTTTGCTCATCAAGAATGATGATAACTTTGGCAACTTTGCCTTAACAGGCGCAGGGAGTGCTTGTTACCAAGAATACGATATGAAAAATTGGGGAAGTTTTAAGTT
>JALOMS010000558.1 GCA_025455345.1 Thermoflexibacter sp.
GTCTTAGAAACCATTAATTCTCCTTCCTCAAATACACATCTCCACTGATAGATTCCAAATGCACAAGTACACCACCACCATTAATTTTGCCTTTGAGTTCATAGCCCACAGGCGAACTTTTCTTTTTGTTTTCCAACGCCACGTCAAAATTAGAAAAGACATCACCAGAAATGGTTTTCATTTCTAAGTCTGCGCCCTTGCTGCTTTTCCAAGTCAAATCCACAAAACCACTTATCGTCTTGGCAAAGAGTTTTCCCACAAATCCTTGAATTTCAATATTTCCTGAAATGGTTTCTAAGCGAAAATCTGCTTTGTTGGGAATTTTGATTTCAAAGTAAATATCCGAACAAATCACGTTGCCATTGTTCCAATTCACGCCGTTTCGGGTCGTGGTAGTGTAAGTATTGCCGTTTTTATCTACCTTTTGTAGGTAGCCACCGCAGTCTTCTATTCTTCCATTTTTCATCAGAGCCTTGTCAAAATCGGTAACAATATCCAACTCCCCACCACTTTTGTCCACCGACATTTGGAAGGCTTCGTTCAGCTTTCCATCGTTAATGGTAATCACTGCTTTGATTTGGATTTCATCTCTGTCCCAAGAGGTTACGCGAATAGAATCTGCAAATTTGAGGTTCATGCGTACTCGATTGCTTTCAGGAAGTTTGTAGGTTTCTTCCACTATTTTCTGACCCAAGAGGAGGGTACACGCCTTCGCAAATAGCAAGGCAAACAAGAGTAATTTTTTCATAAGTTTTTATATAAATTAATAGTTAAATAGTTTGATAGTCAAATAGTTATAAATTATTAATTATCAATATTTTGTATTCAACTCATAACTCATAATTCATAACTCATCATTAAAAAAATTTATTTTTTCCTAATATACACATTCCCACTGATAGACTCTAAGCGCATTTCCACCCCACCGCCGTTCAGCGTACCTTTTGCCTCGTAGCCAGTTCGCCAAGTGTCCAAACCTTTTGCTTTGGGGTCGTTCTTTTTCTCTGTAACTATTTCTAAATCAGTATAAACCTCCCCAGAAATAGACTTGGTTTTGATGTTTGCCTTCGTATCGGCAGGCAAGGTTACATCTACTTCGCCACTTATGTTAGTGATAGAAGTAGGCTTTTCGGGATTGACCTTGCTGAAAATCACATCAATATCTCCGCTTGTGTTGTGCGCCACTACCGAGCCGCTCAGGTTGCGAATCACCACATCAGAAGTTTTTGCTTGCACTTCCACTTCTCCCTCAATATCAGAGAGTTTGATGTCATCGCCTCCATGCCAAGACATTTCTTCTACCAAAATAGATACGCTTTTGGGGACTTTAATCTTGTACTCGCCATCGCGTTTATTCACTTTGGTAACTTTGATGGTGCTACCCTCTGCAATCACTTCCAAGCCCAGCCCTGTATTGTCCGTGCCGTTGGCATAGAGCGATTTCAGTCCTTTTGCCCTTTCTGGCGGTGCGTCATTATCGTTGGTAGTAATCACCAATTCATCGCCATTGTAGCCCTCTATGGTCAAGTCCGACTTGTCGATGTAGATTTCCAACCGCCTGTCCTTAGACGAACCGCCAAACTTCACCTTGTATTCGCCATAACGACCGTCCTTTTTTCCCCCTCCGCTACTGCTTGCATTGCCATAAATAGTCTGGGTAAAACCCTGCGCCCACAGGCACACACACACTAAAATCAAAATTGCTTTTTTCATATAAATTAAATTGTTAAAAATTAGATTGTCAAATGGTTAGATAGTTAAATGATTAAATGGTTTTATTGTTCTTTCCATTTTGAAAAACAACTCATAACTAAAAACTAATAACTCATAACTTGTACAATTCTCCCACTCCTTCTGCCGCTTTAAACTTCACAATTTCAGATAGTTGCTTATTTTTCATCATTCTTTGCATTTCGTTTACTGCTCCTTTTTCTTTCAGGCGCACCAGCATTTCTATCAGTGCAATCTGCAAGTTCGGTTCGGTTTGCAAACGAAGTGATTGGGTCATAGCTTGTCGCACCTCTTTTTTGTCGCCAAAATAGTAGAGTGCATTGATGGCTTCGAGCCTCACATTCACGCTTTTGTCGTAGTTCATCACATTCACCAGTGCGTCAATCATCTCTTTGTCAGCGTCTTCCATATCGTAAGCGTAACCCACTGCCTTGATACGCTCGCTTGCAGATTCTTGTTTGAGCATATTGAGCATGACCAAGTTTTTCGTTTCTGTAATTTCCTGTTTTAAAATAGCTATTTCCTCATTGCTCTGATTTACAATGGATTGCCTGCCGATGAAAAAAGCAACAATTAGTAGTGCAAGAGAGGCGGCGATTTTGATTGCCCCACCCCAAGCCCCACCCCAAAGGAGAGGGGTGTTTGTTTCTTTACCGTTGTCAGTGTCATCACAGACGACTTGCATTGCCTTTACTTGTGGTGTACTCGCCACCAATTTTTCCTGTTCCAACAACGCGTAAAAGTTATCATCTAAGGCTTTGGGTGCTGGCATAATCGGCTGATTTTGAAAAGTTTGGAAAAGCATTTTTAGTTCCTCATATTCTTGCTGGCAGTCAGGACAGTTCGCCAAGCCTTCCTCCACTTCTTTTCGGAGCGGTTCGGACAGGTTGCCGTCTATCAGGTCTATCAGATGTATTTTTATTTCTTCGCAGTTCATTGCTTTATTGTTAGATTGTTAAATTGTTTTATTGTTCTTTTCGTAATTTATTATTTTATTGTTCTTTTTGTATTTCTATTTCTAATTACTGTCTTTCATTCCAGATTCCAGATTAGGCTACTCATTCCAGATTATTGTTGTTTTGTTTTATTCCAGATTCTGTATTAGTTCTCGTAGTTTCTGTATTGCTCGGTGGGCTTTGACCTTTACGTTGGCAACGGAAATGCCCATCATTTCGCCAATTTCTTCGTATTTCAGTTCTTCAAACCTGCTTAGTACCAAGATTTCCCTTTGGTCGTCAGGGAGTTGTTTCAATGCTTTGTGTAGCAGTTGTTCCCTTTCATTTTTCATCATGGGTTCGGTTTCCGTATCGTGTTTCTGCCTTGCCGATTTGATGTCTATTAGCTTTACTTGATTCTCTTTATAGCTGTCTTTCAATAAGTTGCGCGCAATTTGGTAAATCCACGCCTTGAAAGGTTGCGCTTCGTTGTACGACTGACGATATTTCAACATTCTGTAAAAAGTGTTCTGCGTGAGGTCTTGGGCTTGCGCTTCGTCCCCGCAAAATTTGAGGAAAAAGTTGAACAGGCGATGTTTGTATCGCTCAAAGAGGATTGCTGCCTTGTCCAAATCTCCCGCTTTTACGGATTGCATTGCCTGCTCGTCAGTCATTTTTTTATTAGTTGTTGGTTGTTGGTTGTTAATTGTTTTATTGTTAAATGTTTAAATTGTTCTTTTTTCATTCCAGATTTTGTCTTTCATTCCAGATTAGGCTGTTCATTCCAGATTTTTACTTTGATGCTATGATTACAAGGGTTTGTGGGAAAGGTTACAAAAATGAAGGGAATTTTTTAAAAAAAGTCCAATATAAGATAAAATCAGGCGTAATTAAAGAAAATATCTGTTGTAAATATTTTGTAGTCAAATAATTACAAAATATAGGTAAGTGATGGTATTTGCACATTTTGTATAGACTTGGTAATACCTATGTAGTGCTACTACAAGTGTAGAGCTTTGGATTTCTACTAATAATATCAAGAGGTTGGGCAAATTAATAACCCTACAATTATGCCTCAGCTTTATTTAAGGCTAATTTTGCTTGGAAATCCAAGAGAGTTTTTTTGACTTT
>JALOMS010000559.1 GCA_025455345.1 Thermoflexibacter sp.
CCCATCATTGGCTTTTTAGCAGAACTCTCTACCTTGCGTATAGCCTTGGCTTTAATCGCTATTTTGAGTGCAATGATTGTGATTTTAGCACAGCGAGCAAGAGTAAGTTAGGAGAATGATTTATTTGACTCGATTAGGATTGTCAGTAACAAAGGCTTTCCAACTCTTTGATTTGCTGGTACTTCCAAAACGCTGTTGGAAATGATGGCAAAGTGCCACATACAGCGCGTCAGTGGCATCTAATATTACGGGAACTTCTTTGATTTTTAGTTGGGCTACGAGCATGCTTGCTACTTGCTCTTTAGAAGCATTCCCATTTCCTGTTACAGATTGCTTGATTTTTTTTGGTGCGTATTCTGTAATAGGAATTTGGCGAGCAAGAGCCGCAGACATAGCTACTCCTTGCGCTCTACCTAACTTGAGCATAGATTGTATATTTTTACCATAAAAAGGTGCTTCCAAAGCTACCTCGTCAGGAGAATAATCATCTATTAATTGGCTGACTCGTTCAAATATTTTTTTTAACCTCAAAAAATGGTCTTCGTACTTATCCAAGTGAATAACACCGTATTGGAGGACTTCTAACTGATTCCCTACGGCTTTGAGAACTCCATAGCCCATGATGCTTGTGCCTGGGTCTATGCCCAAAATAATTTTTTCTGTAATTGTATTTACTTTTTTATCTACCATTTTTTTGTGTTTTACCTTTCAGACAAAGATACAAAAAATGGCAGATAATTTTATTTTACCACTATATTCTATTCTGAGTGTAACTCTGTCATTAACCATAGAAATATTTCCACTTTTACGCCCATTATCAGAAGAATAGGAAATAGACCGATTGCTGTGCTGTGCATAGAGATTGGAGCAAGCAAGCATCATTAGTACGAAAAATACCTGAATAGTAGTATTTGTGATTTTTTTCATAGCTTTATGTGTTTAAGTTTTTTATTAAAATTTAGAAATAAACGCTACTTAGGGCATAACTCCATTGCTTTTTTAACAATCGTTGATACCACAATTAAATACCTGATTATTAATATTTTAAAATAAAAATAAATAAAGTAAAATACCCAATTTTGGGCAAAAATGTGCGAATATGAATAGAATTGCTGTGATAGACATAGGTACAAATAACTTTCATCTTTTGATTGCAGAAAAACAACAAGATAAAATTGAAATCCTGCACAAATCCAAAGTTTTTGCTTTTATAGGGAAGGGCGGAATCCATAGCCAGCTCATTACGTCGGAAGCTATGGAAAGGGCATTGAATCACTTGCAAAATTTTAAGAAAATCATTGATGAGTTTGATTGCCAAGAAATAAAAGCAATAGCAACAAGTGCTGTTCGCAATGCTAAGAATGGGAATGAATTGGTATCTAAAATTAAATTATCTACGGGAATCCAAATACAAGTGATTGATGGACAGAGAGAAGCGGAACTTATCTATCATGGAATAAGAGCAAATTTGGCTATACCGCAAACCTCAATGATTATGGACATTGGGGGTGGAAGTGTAGAGTTTATTTTATGTGATGCTAATCAGATTTTTTGGAAACAAAGTTTTGAAATAGGAGCGCAAAGACTGCTCTATGATTTCCACCAACATGACCCTATCCTTCCCCATCAAATAGAAGCATTAAACAATTATTTGGAAGAGAAATTAAGTCCTATTTGGGAAGTAAGTAGTAAGTTACCTACACAAGTATTAATAGGTTCGGCGGGTTCATTTGATACGATAGTAGATATTTATTGTATTAATAATCAAATAATTAATACATTGAAAGACAAAAAAGAGTTTGATGTACCTATTCCTGCTTATTCCCAAATTCATCAGACATTGATTCACAAATCTCTCTCCGAACGATTAGCTATGCAAGGCATGATAGCAGAAAGGGCAGAGATGATAGTAGTCGCTTCTTGTTTGATTGATTTCATAGTTAAAAAATTGTTTATCAAATGTATGCGTGTTTCTGCCGCCTCTCTCAAAGAAGGTGTATTATGGGAATGGGCGAATATATAATCTTACAAATATTTTGAATCATGATGGAAATAAAAAAATTACGAGAAATAGCAATATTACTTTTTTGCTTTTTCCCTACATTTTCTCAAGCACAACAGATTGAAAGCTCTTTGGAAATCATAGACATTAGCACCAAAAAAAGGAAAATAATATTGGAAGAAACAAGACATTTTGAAGCCCCTAATTGGTCGAGAGATGGCAAATTTTTACTTATCAACTCATTGGGAAAATTAGAAAAAATAAGCCTCAAAGGGAAAAAACTTGGCATTGTCAATACAGGATTTGCGAATAGTTGTAATAATGACCATGGTTATTCTTTTGATGGTAAGTTGCTGATTATAAGTCATAACGATACTACTGTGGGTAAGCAACTTAACTCACGTATTTTTACCTTACCCGCACAAGGTGGTACTCTTAAACTTATCACTATGGGGTTTCCTTCTTATTGGCATGGAATTTCTCCTGATGGTAAAATGCTGATTTACTGCGCTATGCGTAATAACGCATGGGATATTTATAGTATCCCCGTAGAAGGTGGAGAAGAAACCCGTCTTACTACTGCCGAGGGCTTAGATGATGGTTGTGAATACTCTCCCGATGGTCAATATATCTATTTCAACTCTTTTCGTACAGGCAAAATGCAAATTTGGCGCATGAAAGCAGATGGAAGCGAACAAATACAACTCACTTTTGATGAATATTCCAATTGGTTTCCTCATCTTTCTCCTAATGGAAAGTGGTTGGTTTACATCGCTTACCAACAAGACCAAAAAGGCTCTCATCCTTTTGGTAAAGAGGTAAAACTCCGACTTATGAACTTAGAAACTATGCAAACGAGCGATTTGACGGACGTTTTCTGTGGAGGTCAAGGCTCTATCAATGTTCCTTCATGGTCGCCTGATAGCAAAAAATTAGCCTTTGTAAGTTATAAAATACAGCCAAGTAAAAAGTGAGAGATTTTGTTTTCTATTTTTCTTGTGCCTCATACACTATATAAAGATGTAAGGCTTGTATATTTTGAAATAAGTTTTTACTTTTGAGAAAAAGAAATTTTATTAAAATAGAAAAATGACCTTTGAAGAGTTTAAAAATAATTTAGAAAACGCCAAAACTGAGGAAGTGGTAAAAGCAACTTATGCTACTTACTTCAAGATTAAATACGATACCTCTCACCACCACGATTTATATACACCACAAGTATTTTTTGAATTTAAGGCAGAAAGAAACTTTGATAACCTCAAAGCATTGGCAACTATTCTCGCCCAATCGCTTTACTACATCAGAAGACTAAAATACGTAGAAGTGGAGAAAACAATTCCTTTTTTCATCTGCCTTGCCGATAACAATGAAGCATTGATTACAGAAACTCAAAAATGGTCAAATTACTATTCCAATGAGGCTTACGATTGGCAAAGACCTGCCAGCAAACCCGACCCAAAACTGATAGACCACTTGGTAAAAGAGCCTGAAACAGGAAAACTGCACATCTATAAAGTTACGCAAAAAGCAGAACACGCCGCCTTCAAACAAAACTTGGAAAATGCTTTGCACCCGCAAATGCTTTTGGATTTTGGTGATAAAAAAGTCATTAACGAAGAAAATTTTGAAGCAGTATTTGAGCATTGGAAAAATGTATTGGGAAAATACATCATCAATGGTTACAAAGATTCTTTTTATTTTCTTGCCAATATCCAAAAGGAAAAAGTCATTATTGACAAAGAAAATGGCAGGGTAGTTTTCATTTTTGAGGATAAAAACTCCAAAACGCAAAA
>JALOMS010000044.1 GCA_025455345.1 Thermoflexibacter sp.
GTATTGATAGGCTCTACGGGTTCGGGCAAATCCTCTTTTGCACAAAGACTATTCAAACCTACTGAAATAGTTTCTTCTGATATGTGCAGAGGCGTGGTTTCTGATGATGAAAACAACCAAAGTGCGACAAATGATGCCTTCGAACTTTTGCATTATATCGTAGCTAAAAGACTGAAAAATAGATTATTGACAGTGGTAGATGCCACCAACGTCCAAGAAGAGTCGCGCAGGTCTTTACTTAACTTGGCGAGAGAGTACCACTGCTTGCCTGTGGCAATTGTATTGAATTTGCCTGAAAAAATATGCCAAGCACGCAATGCTAAACGCCCTGAGCGCAGTCAGGTGGGGGCGCACGTAATTCCCCAACACATAAGATTGCTGAAAAAATCCTTGAAACACCTTTCTAGAGAAGGTTTTAAAAATGTGCATGAACTTCGTACAGAAGAAGAAGTAAATGCGGTGGAAAGCATAGTGAGAGAGCCGCTTTACAACAATAAAATGCATGAAACAGGTAATTTTGACATCATTGGAGATATTCATGGTTGCTTTGAGGAATTAACCGAACTCATGCAAAAGTTAGGTTATCAAATAGTTACAGAACCATATATTGTCGTAACGCCACCTGAAGGTAGGCGTGCTATTTTCTTGGGAGATTTGACTGATAGAGGCGAAAATAGCCCTGATGTTCTGCGTTTGGTTATGGGCATGGTGAAGGCAAGAACGGCTTTTTGTGTGGTAGGAAATCATGACGCAAAACTCTTGCAAAAGTTGAACGGGAAAAATGTACAACCTAAGCATGGTTTGGCGGAAACTTTGGAGCAACTTTCAACCCAATCACCTGAATTTGTGGAAGAAGTAAGAACGTTTTTAGATGGATTAATTAGTCATTATTTGCTCGATGGTGGCAGATTGGTCGTTGCTCATGCGGGCTTGAAAGAATCCATGCAAGGACGCGCTTCGGGTGCGGTGCGCGCTTTTTGTCTGTACGGAGAAACCACAGGCGAAATTGACGAATTTGGTTTGCCCGTGCGCTTGAATTGGGCAATGGAATATCGTGGAAAGGCAATGGTGGTGTATGGACATACGCCTATCCCAAGGGCAGAGTGGCTCAATAATACCATGAATATAGATACAGGTTGCGTTTTTGGGGGCAAGCTCACCGCTTTGCGCTATCCTGAGCGCGAACTGATAGACGTTCCTGCCAAAAAAGTGTATTGCGAACCCGTCAAACCACTTATATCCCCTCGACAATTGGAGAGGGGGCAGGGGGGTGAGGCAATCTCGCCAGAAATCACCGTCCAACAACTCCATGACAGTTATTTGGATATTGCTGATGTACTTGGAAAACAGATTATTCCTACGCGCTTACATCACCATGTCATTGTAAGAGAGGAAAATAGCATAGCCGCTTTGGAAGTGATGAGTAGGTTTGCTGTCAATCCTAAATGGCTCATTTACTTACCCCCTACTATGTCGCCTACGGAAACGAGCAAACTCCCTGATTTGCTGGAACATCCTGCGGAAAGTTTTGCCTATTTTGCTTCGCAAGGGGTAGAAAAAGTCGTTTGCGAAGAAAAACACATGGGGTCAAGAACGGTTGTGGTGCTTTGCAAAGATGAGCAAACTGTTTTTAATCGCTTTGGTATTGAAAATGAGGGAATTGGAGCTTGCTATACGCGCACAGGAAGGAGCTTTTTCAATGATACAGCAATCGAACAGGCATTTTTGCAACGCATAAAAATGGCTTGCGACAAGACCAATTTCTGGGAGAAATTCCAAACGGATTGGGTGTGTTTGGACTGCGAACTCATGCCTTGGTCGGCAAAGGCGCAGGCACTTTTGCAAAACCAATATGCGGCAGTGGGGACGGCGGCAACTCATGCGCTACCCATCGTAAATCAAGTCCTACAACAAGCTAAAAATCAGGGATTAGCAGTAGAAAGCCTGTATGAAAAATTTACAGAAAAGGAAAAAATGCTACAAGACTATGTAGAGGCATATCGCCGTTACTGCTGGGAAGTGAATGGCTTGGGCGATTACAAATTAGCACCTTTCCACATTTTGGCAACTGAAAATCAAGTGCATACAGACAAAGACCACGTTTGGCAAATGGAAAATATTGCTGAACTCTGCGAAGGTGATACGCAAATTTTGTTCAAAACACCTTACAAAATCATCAATTTGAACAGTGAAGAAGAACGAAATCAGGCAATTAGCTGGTGGGAAGACCTGACTGCAAAAGGTGGCGAGGGCATGGTCATCAAGCCTTTTCACTTCATTGCTCACAACAGCAAGGGACTGATACAGCCTGCCGTAAAGTGCAGAGGGAGAGAATATTTGCGAATTATTTATGGTGCAGAATATACCGCTTCCGCAAACTTAGAAAGGTTAAGACAGAGAGGCATTTCCTCCAAGCGTTCTTTGGCTTTGCGCGAGTTTGCGCTGGGCATGGAGTCATTAGAGCTTTTTGTGCGTAGAGAGCCTCTGCGAAAGGTACACCAATGCGTGTTTGGCGTATTGGCATTGGAAAGCGAACCCATAGACCCAAGATTGTAAAACTAAATAGGCTGATTAACAGCTTCGCTTAGCTTTACTTTTGTGTAAACTTCCTTCAAATAAAAAGGTTCAAAGTAGGCTATACTTACTTCTTGCGCTTTTTGTAGAAAAAATAAATCACCTATCGCTTTAGCAGAGGGATAAATATTTTCTAATAATAGTAGATTTTCATTGGGAATAATTTTTTTACACTTGTTTGCTCCATCTCCAAAAATAACAATAACTTGATTAGCAAGTATTTCAGTAAAAGATTCAGTTGTCAGCACCAATGCTTCGACGGGTTTAATAATTTCCAAATCAGGATTGGTAAGCATAGAAAATACTTCCATACGTTTGGCATCAATCATAGGACATAAATATACAGGCTGATTGAAAATCATTTTACTTGCCACATAAGACATTGCCAATAAGGTATTTACAGCATAAAGAGGAATATTTAAGGCATAACAAAGCCCTTTGGCTACGGAAGTCCCTACCCTTAAGCCTGTATAAGAACCTGGTCCTTGAGAAAGAACAATGCCTTGCAAATCTTTCATCTCTTTTTGCGTATTTTTGATAATATCTTCTATGAGCAAAGTCAAGGCAGAAGAGTGAGATTTTTCGGTAAATAGTTCAGAATAAGCAAGTAACTTATTATCACTATGCAAAGCTACCGAACAAACTTCAGTGGAAGTTTCTATGCTAAGAATCATTGATTGAGTTGGAATAAGTAATAAAATTTTTATTTTGCAAATTTGTAAATTTTATCATTGCTAACCTTATTTATTGAATCAAATATTTATCAAAGGAATGCAAAGTATGCCTAAGACTTTTGACATTCAGATTCTTTCTTTTATTTTTGAGGCAAAATCTAAGCTAATTTGTAACCAAGTAAAATTATGATGTTTGATTTCGAAACAGGAGAAGTTTTTTTAGTAGATAAACCCTTGACATGGACTTCTTTTGATATAGTCAAAAAAATTCGCAATCAATACAAACAAATCAAAGTGGGACACGCAGGTACGCTTGACCCTTTGGCAACGGGTTTGCTAATCATTTGTACAGGGAAAAAAACGAAACAAATAGAACATTATCAAGGTTTAGAAAAGGAATACATAGGTAAGATTCTTTTGGGAAAGACTACGCCAACTTTGGATTTGGAAATGCCTTTTGATACAGAGAAAGACATTGGTCATTTGACAGAAGATATGATTTTAGAAGTTGTCAATCATTTCAAAGGCAAGCAGTTACAGATTCCGCCTATTTTTTCAGCTATCAAGATAGATGGGAAAAGACTTTATCAAAAAGCGCGAAAAGGGAAAGAGATAGATGTAGAAATCAAAGCAAGGGAAATAGAAATTAGTGAAATAGAAATTACACAAATCAGCTTACCTGAGATTAGCTTTAGGGTTGTTTGTTCTAAGGGGACTTATATTCGTTCTTTGGCAAGAGATATAGGCGAACGGCTTGGCGTAGGGGGGTGCCTTTCAGCCCTAAGAAGAACCAAAATTGGCGATTTTTCAGTAGAAAATGCTTGGGAAATCAATCAACTCATAGAAAAAATCAAAGAAAGCAAAATGCTTCAAAAATAATTTTTGCCTTTTTATTTTTTTGGACAATGTAGTTATTATTTTTACAAGGTTTTTAAGCAAATATGTGTTTTGACTTCTAATATTCAATAAGATTTTTAACTTTTTATATAAAATGAGAGAAATACAATTTCGTGAAGCACTAAGAGAGGCACTTTCTGAGGAAATGAGAAGAGACCCAAATGTGTTTTTGATGGGTGAGGAAGTAGCAGAGTACAATGGTGCATACAAAGTCAGCCAAGGGATGTTAGACGAGTTTGGTTATGAAAGAGTGATAGATACACCTATTGCCGAGCTTGGATTTGCTGGTATTGGGGTAGGTGCGGCGATGAATGGTTTGCGTCCAGTCATTGAGTTTATGACTTTTAACTTTTCTTTGGTTGCCATAGACCAAGTGATTAATTCTGCGGCAAAGATACTCTCTATGTCGGGTGGGCAGTACGGCTGTCCTATCGTATTTAGAGGACCGACGGGAAATGCAGGACAGTTAGCCGCACAACACTCTCAGAATTTTGAGAATTGGTTTGCAAATACATCAGGGCTGAAGGTAGTAGTACCCTCGAATCCTTATGATGCCAAAGGGTTGTTGAAAACAGCTATTCGTGATAATGACCCTGTGATATTTATGGAATCCGAAGTAATGTATGGAGACAAAGGGCAAGTGCCTGAAGGAGAATATCTTATCCCTATTGGTCTTGCTGATATTAAAATGGAAGGAAATGATGTTACTGTGGTTTCTCTGGGCAAGATGATGAAAGTAGCCCTACAAGCCGCCAATGAGGTTGCCAAAGAAGGCATTTCTGCGGAAGTGATAGATTTGAGAAGCGTCCGACCTATTGATTATGCGACAATCATCAAATCTGTACAAAAAACCAATCGCTTAGTAATCGTAGAAGAAGCGTGGCCACTTTCTTCTATTGCTACTGACGTAGCTTTCAACGTACAACGTCATGCTTTTGACTATTTGGATGCTCCTATCGTAAGGGTGAATTCTATGGACGTGCCTCTGCCTTATGCACCTACACTCATTGATGCCGTTTTACCCAATGTCAAGCGTACCGTAGATGCAATTAACAGGGTATTGTATAGGAAATAATGTTTTAATACTTTACTTTTTAGAAAAGCATTGAAGTCAGTCATTGATTTTAATGCTTTTTATGTATAATGACCATCTTCCGCCTTTCTACCAACTTTTACTGATAAAAAGTGATTTTTTTTAACTTTTATAAAGAAAATTAGGTTTTAGATTAAAGAGTAATAAAACAAAATTATGGGATTACTATTTGATGATTTTAAAAGTTGGAAACAATACTGCTTAGCGCATAATCTGTCTTTGGCTACTCCAGTATTACAATACGAGATAGAACAAAAAGGACGCACCGAACAGGAAATCTGGACAGGTCTGCAAATGGCTTATACTGTGATGAAAGACGCTGTTCATACTGGTTTGACTGAAGATACTACTTCTCGTTCGGGAATGATAGACAATGGGGGCAAGAAAGTCTATCGCCATGCTATCAATGTGCTTTCTCCCGAATTCAAAAAATTAATCGCAAGGGCTTTGGCAGCAAAGGAGGTAAACTCTTGTATGGGTAGGATAGTAGCCGCTCCTACGGCAGGGGCTTCAGGCATTATGCCGGGCATTTTGGTTACTTTACAAGAGCAACATGACATTAGCGATGCCCAAATGTTAGAGGCGATGTTAGTAAGTGCGGGTATTGCCCTGATTATAGAGCGGAATGCATCCATAGCGGGAGCAGTAGGCGGCTGTCAAGCGGAAACAGGCACTGCGGCAGCGATGGGCGCAGGAGCAATCGTTTATGCCCTCAATGGGACAATTGACCAAGTTTTTAATGCCGTTGCTATTACTATCCAATGTATGTTAGGCTTAGTATGCGACCCCGTGGCGGGGCTGGTAGAAGTCCCTTGCGTAGTTCGCAACGCAAGTGCCTCAGCCATTGCTTATTCTTCTGCACAAATCGCCTTAGCCAATGTAAATGCTGTAATCCCCGTAGATGAATGTATCATTGCCATGGGCGAAATCGGGCAAGCGATGGAAGAACGTTATAAAGAAACAGCCTTGGGAGGATTGGCAATGACTCCTACGGGACAGCAAATTGCTAAAAAAGTGCTTATCAGCGATATTGACATTTTAGAACAATGAGTAGATTTTTTAGGGAATAGTTATCAAAGTAAACAAGTCCACGTTTAGAATTGAATTATTGCTTTTCCCATTATATTTCTAAAGGTAAATCAGAAGGAAGTCCCCACTCACTCCAAGAACCATCATACACACTTAGGTTTGTATAGCCCGCAATTTCAGCTCCCAAAGCGACTACGCAAGCTGTAACACCAGAACCACAACTAAAAATCAGTGTTTGGTCTTTGTTTGCGATTTCCTCGAATAAATGTTGTAAAGCAAGTTGGTCGAGGAAATGATTGTTCTTTTGTACTTTGGTAAAAGGAATATTCTTCGAGTTAGGAATGTGTCCTTTGCGAAGTCCCTGTCTTGGCTCGTCGACTTTGCCCAAAAATCTTGCTTCAGCGCGCGCATCTATGATTACTTGTTGCTTATCTTGGCTCGCCACTAAAACTTCATCTGCATTTTTTATCAAATTTGTTTGATAGCTTGCTGTAAAGTTTCCTTGCTCTATCTGCGTAACTGTTCCTATTTCTTGACATTCTTTCCCTGCCTCTTTCCATGCAGGCAAGCCCCCATCTAAGACAAATACTTTTTTATGTCCCATTACTCGGAATAGCCACCATGCTCTTGGTGCAGAGTAAATTCCTATATTGTCATAGACAATGATGATACTATCGTGATTGATACCTAACTGCCGAGCGGATTGCGTAAAAGCCTCTGGGGTCGGTACAGTGTGGGGCAAAGGGCTATTTGTATCGCTAAAAACACGCTCAATATCAAAAAAACGTGCCTTTTTGATTTTTAGATGAGCATACGGATTTTCTTCTGAGGTTGCTCCTACCTTAGGCATACTTGCATCTAAAATCACCAGATTGGGGTGGTCAAAATAGGTAGCTAACCATGCGACATCGACTATGGGAACAGAAGGAAAAGATACATTTGTCATAAATTATTTTATTGATTATCAATAATGTATGGAATAAGAAATCTAAGTAATTGTTTATTTTTATTATAAAATACGCTTATTGACTTTCAAGAAGAGTTCCCACCGTTAAAACGGTGGGTTTATATTCATAATCACGGTTCGCCGTTGCGATAGCTTACCGTTTTAACGGTAAGAACGAATATTTAATGAAACCTAATTAGCGTGTTTAGCTCATTATCAAACTCTCACACACCTTGAAGCGTATTTTACAATCCTGATTTAATTTATATAATTGCCTAATAATCAATATATTAATAATTAATTACCCAAAGGAAAACTTAGTCCTAAGTTAAAACTCAAAGCACGATTAGTGATATTACTGGTAGCCAAAGTAGTTTTAAAGATGTCAGAAAAACCAATTCCATAACGAATATCCAGAATTAGCCAGTTGTCCGTAGATTCATTGAGTTTGTAGTGTAATCCTGCTCCAAACAGTAGCCCCAAATCCATATTGGCATGTCTATTTCTGACATCGACCTCTATTCCTCCCTGATTATTTTTGGCACTCATTAAGAAATCTAAGTAAGGTCCCATCAATACTTTAGTGCGAAGTCTATCTCCACCCTGCCCAAAGAAATAGTTGATATAGATAGGAATGTCTAAATAATTGAGTTTGTAGCGAGTACGAGCAAACTGGGAAGTAGCTGTTCCTTTTTGAGAATAGTTTATTTCTGCTGTGATTCCCCAATGCTCCTCTATGCTATACATGCCAAATGCGCCAAAATTCATTCCTGCCTTGAAACGATTTTCTCCACCTACACCTCCTACGTTGCCCGCCCAATTACTGGCGTTAAGACCACCGCGCAATCCTATAGAAATAGTTCCTGATTCTTGACCAAAGGCAGAAAAAGAAAACATGAATAGTAAACCTATGATAATGAAACTCTTATAACAAAACATTTGTGTCATATTTTATTTAATTAAATTTTATTTTGAAATAACGCAAAAATAAGATAAGTTATTTTGATTGACTAATTTTGTACTACTCTTATTTTTTGTTTACGGTATCTCTATATTTTCCACATTGACGAACTGAATTTTACCATGCTCCAGAATGACTCCCACTGGCGTGTCTTTATTTACCTTTTCGCTTAGTATTTCCTTAGATAACTCATTGAGAATCTGTTTTTGCAAAATTCTTTTGAGTGGTCTTGCCCCAAATTGTGGGTCAAAGCCCAACTCAGCCAAGTAAGAAAGAGCATCTGGCGATACCTCTAAGATAATGCCTGCCTCGTCCATACGTTTTTTGATTTGTTTGATTTGGATATCTACGATTTTACGCATATCTTTCTTAGAGAGAGGTTTGAACATCATTACCTCATCTATACGGTTCAAAAATTCGGGTCTTATGTTGGATTTGAGCAGGTTCAACACTTCTTTCTTGGTTTGCTCAATGATACTTTCTTCGTTATAAGGAGAAATCAGCTCGAATCGTTCTCTAATCAGGTCTGAACCCATATTAGAAGTCATAATAATAATGGTATTTTTAAAATTAGCTACTCTACCTTTATTATCTGTAAGTCTGCCATCGTCAAGCACTTGCAAAAGTATATTAAATACGTCAGGATGCGCTTTTTCTATCTCGTCCAGCAATACTACCGAATAGGGTCTTCTCCTTACAGCCTCTGTCAATTGACCACCTTCATCATAGCCCACATACCCCGGAGGCGCGCCTATCAAGCGGCTTACCGCATGCCTTTCTTGGTACTCGGACATATCTATGCGTACCATTGCATTTTCATCATCAAACAAAAACTCTGCTAATGCCTTGGCAAGTTCTGTTTTGCCTACTCCTGTCGTACCCAAAAAAATGAAAGACCCTATGGGACGTTTGGGGTCTTGCAAACCAGCCCTACTCCTACGAACCGCATCGGCTACTGCTGTGATAGCTTCCTCTTGACCTGCTACCCTCTTTCCTAATTCTTGCTCTAAATGTAGGAGTTTCTCTCGCTCACTTTGCAACATTTTACTTACGGGTATGCCTGTCCATTTGGCGACTACTTCTGCTATGTCCTCTGATGTAACGACTTCTTTAAGCATACTCTTTTCTTTGGAAAGACCATCAAACTCCGCTTGTAAGTTTTTGATTTTCTGCAAAGTTTCAGGAATTTTCCCATATTCCAGCTCTGCTACCTTGCCCAAGTCTGCTTCTCGCCTTGCTTGGTCTGCCTCTTGCTTGTATCGTTCTATATTTTCTTTTTCTTGTTGAAGGCTTGTAATAATTTCTTTTTCTTGCTTCCATTTTCCTTGCATAGAAGTTCTTTGCTCTTCCAATTCTGCGATTTGCGAAGATAAAATACGCTCTTTTTCTATGTCATTTTCTCTTCTAATCGCTTCCCTTTCTATTTCCAACTGCATAATTTTCCTGTTTACCTCGTCCAGTTCTTCGGGCAAAGAATCAATCTCTATTCTCAATCTGGCGGCGGCTTCGTCCATCAAATCTATGGCTTTATCAGGTAAAAATCTATCTGCAATGTATCTATCTGATAGTTGGACTGCGGCAATGATAGCGTCATCTTTTATCTGGACACCATGATGTATTTCGTATTTGTCTTTGATGCCACGCAAAATAGATATAGAGTCTTCTACATTGGGTTCTTCGACCATTACTGCCTGAAAACGACGCTCTAAAGCCTTATCTTTTTCTATGTATTTTTGATATTCTTTGAGCGTAGTAGCTCCTATTGCATGGAGTTCTCCTCTTGCTAAGGCAGGTTTTAGTAAATTGGCGGCATCCATAGCTCCTTCTCCACCTCCAGCACCTATCAAGGTATGAATCTCATCTATGAAAAGGACGATTTGCCCCTGCGAGTCTATTACCTCCTTAATTACAGATTTCAAACGTTCTTCAAATTCTCCTTTGTATTTTGCCCCAGCCACCAGTAAGCCCATATCCAAAGAAACTAAGGTTACGCCTTTCAAATTTTCAGGTACGTCCCCATTGACGATGCGCTGTGCCAAGCCTTCTACGATTGCCGTTTTCCCTACACCAGGTTCTCCTAATAGAATGGGATTATTCTTAGTTCTGCGAGATAATATTTGTAATACACGGCGAATTTCTTCATCTCGCCCAATCACTGGGTCTATCTTGCCTTGACGTGCTAATTCGTTCAGGTTCTTGGAGTAACGCTCCAAACTCCTATATTTTGTTTCCGCATCTTGGTCTTTGACGGAGGAGTTCCCCCTCAAGGATTTAATCGCCTCTATCAAGTATTTTTCTGTAAAACCTACTTCTTTCATCAAATCAGCCGTCTTGTCCTTGCCAGCCAATACCCCCAACAAGATATGTTCAATGGTAACAAACTCATCTTGAAAAGTTTTTAAGTAGTTTTGCGCTTTTTGCAAGGCGGCATGAGCGTCATTGGATAGGTACGGAGAAGTGCTACTTGACTTGGGATAGCCATTGATGAATTGCTCTAACTTGCTATCTAAGAGATTTTTATTAACTGCCAATTTTTTGACAATAAAATTGGTAATATTTTCATCTATCTCCAACATAGCTTTGAGGATATGCCCTGTTTCTACGATTTGTTGTCCTCGCGAAGTGGCAATACTAACCGCCTGTTGGATTGCTTCTTGTCCTTTAATAGTGAAATTATCGAAGTTCATATTGTTAAAAGTTTTGAATTTGCAATAGAAAAAATTTTGAAATGTTGATGATTATAACATTTTAGACTTACAAAAGCATTGCCATTGCTTTTTTTAGATAAAAATGCGTCAAAATATCAGTTTTTAAGTATTTTTTCTGTTCTTATGCGACAAAATGTCATAAATCAGGTGGAAAATATCCATTAAGCACAGCACCACAGCCCTCTACTCATCATTAAGGGCAAAATTAGCGATAAAGTCGTGGTAAAAAAGGAGTTGGAGGAATTTTATTGCGTATATAACTTTGTATTTTGCAATTGTGGAAATAATGCTTATTTTTAGGTAAAAATACGTATTATTTCTGTTTTTTCTTAAAATTTCTCTCTAATGCGAAAATAAACGCAAAGGTTACGGATATAGAGATGTTGTCATCAATTTTAAACAAAACGAATAAAAATTTATTGGAATGGAAACGATTTATCAATCAAAATTTTCTAAACACGAATATAATGGTGAAACAAAAACTATCTTCACTAATTGGTTTAAAGAAACTGCTGATATGACAGCCGATGACTTTAAAAATGAAATGCAAGAATGGCTGAACGCTTTTCGTAAATGTAAACCATTGTATCTTTATGACAGATGTGTAGATTTTGGTTACCCAATTACCCCTGATGAACAAATATGGATGGCAAATTTGCTCAACGCTGAATGGATTAAATTAGGGCTAAAAAAATATGCACACATAGTCCCTTCTGAAATGATTGCTGAACTATCAGTGGAACAAACGTTTGATGAATTTTTTCAGATGAAATTAGAAAATCAATATCCAATTGTTGATTTTGCTGACAAAGAGAAAGCCTTAGAATGGTTAATGGCAAATGAAGAAACAAAAAACTGATGACAGCATTATGTTTGCGAGGGTCGCCCCGCGAAAAGACGGGCTAATGTGCTAAATTTAGGCTGGTCGGCACTCCGATTTTGTACTTTCTATCGCAGCGGCGAACCGCAAACTTTGTGCGTAGGGTCAGAGGAGTGCTACTAAACCCGCTCTGCACAAATGCTTTTCCGTTAGGCGATACATTAAAAGAAACCGTAAATAGAAATAAACTGAGAAAAAAGTAGCTTTGTAAAACAAGAAAACGTAATGTAATGCAAATATTTCAGAAAGAAGCACACAAAATTATTTAGGCAGATTGTGTAGAGGCTTTGCAAACGCAAATTCTCGACAATTCTGTTGATTTGATTTTTGCAGACCCACCTTATAACATTGGAAAAGACTTTAATGGGCTTGCAGATAAGTGGGAAACAGAGGAAAGTTATTTAGAATGATGTTATCAATGGTTAGATTTGTGTATTGCTAAACTCAAAAATAATGGCAGTATGTACGTGATGACAGCAACCCAATTTATGCCCTTTTTTGATATTTATTTGCGTAAAAAATTAAATATTATTTCTCGAATAGTTTGGTATTATGATAGTTCGGGCGTACAAGCCAAAAATAAATATGGTTCTTTATACGAACCTATTTTGTTTTGTGTAAAAGACGAAAAAAATTACATAGGGAAAAAATTAGTAAAAGAGTTGAAAACTTACGAAAAACCAAGCAATGAATTTGCACTAAAATTATTTGAACCCAATCGAACAAGCATTTACGGAAACCATTAAAACGGTATTGAAAAAGCACTTTGGCAACCAATCCGAAGAAGTTTTTGAAAATAGCCAATTGATACAATACCTCAATCAGAAGATAAAATCAGCCAATAGAGGTGCAAAAGCAAGAGGAAGTTTTGCCAATTTATATGCAGTTTATGTTTTGGCAGAGGATTATTTGGCAAATAATTTTCAAAATCGAAAAGGCGAATATGCGGACTATGAAGGTGCTTTATATATCAATTTGTTTTTATTTTGGAGAATGATAAACCCATAAAATAATTTTTTTCTCAAAAGTAAATAGTAATTATTTGATAATCAAGCATATTTTTATAACTTACTCATTATCAAATATAAAAAAGTCTATTTTTGTTTTGCTATTTTAGAATTTCTATTAATACTTGGAACTGCCACAGATGAAGTTTTCTTGCATATTAGCCCAAATAAAGTGTGGTTTAACTTCGCTCGTTGCTGGAGGATATTCTCCAAGTCTATCTTAGCGGCTTTGATTTCATTGGGGTCAAATATATAGAATATTATGCAGTAGAGCAAAAGTTTTTGAGTAATAGCCCATCAAAATGAAAAAACACCTTCTTTTCTAAAAATATCGAATAAAAATGGTCGCTCATATAAAATTATATACGAGCGACCATTTAATGCCAAAACTCAAACAACCATTAGTGTTTATTGACCTCGTGATGCTCGGTAGCATCTAAGATTTGGTGCGCCTTGATAGAGTCTGCTTCCGAACCATGCACTACTACCAAATATTTACCAGATTTGAGGTGTTCCTTGTAAGTGAGGATACCGTCTTTGCCTATGCCTAAGGTCAGCAACGCACCTGCAATGCCCCCACCTAAAGACCCAAGCGAAAAACCGCCCACCGCACCTACCAATGCTCCAGCCGCATACAACAAACCTACTCCCGGTACAGCTATCAGACTCATACCTGCTAATGCTCCTATAATAGTTCCCAACACTGAACCTGTCGCAGTTACAGTATCAAATACCGTTTCATTATCAATTATATGCAAATGGTCATCTTCTACTTTTGCACTCCCCAATAGAGAAATTTTTTCTACAGGAAAGCCTTCTTCTTGTAATTGTCTTACGGCGGCTACTGCTTTTTTATGAGAAGTATAAACACCTACTGTCGAATTTAATGTTTCCATAATTTTTTATGCTTTAGATAAACAAAAGA
>JALOMS010000560.1 GCA_025455345.1 Thermoflexibacter sp.
TCCTCTTGTTTACAATTTCGGATGAGCGACAAAAAAGTAGCTGATTATTTCAAAAATAAGCAATATAAACCCCAATCACATTCTTATAAAGTGGGGAATCGCACTATGCACTATATGGACGTAGGAGCAGATACGCTACCCACAGTTTTACTCATTCACGGTTCTCCAGGGGCATGGGATGCCTTTATTGACTATTTAGGAGACTCAAGTATGGTAGAAAAAATGCGATTAATCGCAGTAGATAGACCCGGATTTGGCAAGTCTAATTTTGGAAAGGCAGAGAGAGATTTAGCCAAACAATCAGCACTCATCAAGCCAATTTTAGAGCATAACAAGTCAGGCAAACCAATGATTTTGGTAGGACATTCTTACGGAGGTCCTCTCATTGCTCGCTTAGCTATGGATTTTCCTGACTTAGTCGGGGGTTTAGTATTTTTAGCACCCTCTATTGCGCCAGAATTAGAAGAAACAAAATGGTTCCAGTACCCCGCCGAATGGATACTAATCAATTGGATGCTGCCAAGAGGGTTGCTTGTTTCCAATAGAGAAATCAGACATCTCAAAAAAGATTTGGAGGAAATCCTGCCTTATTGGGAAAAAATCAATAAGCCTGTCATTTATATTCATGGAGAAAAGGATAGCCTTGTACCTATTGGCAACGCAGATTTTGCTCATAAAATGTTAGTCAATGCCAAAGTAGAAATGATAAAAATACCCAATACAGACCATTTTATCCCTTGGTCGCACGAAAAACTGGTAAAAGATGCAATTTTCAAAGCTGTAAACGGGTTTTAAAATATTTCCTATCTACCTTTGTGGCAAATTTAACAGAATCATTCACTTCAATATTTTATACATGAGAAGATTTTCTACATTATTTTGGGTTATTTCCTTATTTACTTTCTTGTTTGTCTTATCGTACATACACGCCTATTTGCCTACTTATATGCGTATAGAAGGCACAACACTGACTAAGTCAAACTTTTTTTATGCAGTAATTGCCCTGATTACTTTGCTCAATAGTGCAATTCTAATCTTAAGCGGAGCTATTCACTTTGTGCCTTCCTTTCTTATGCCTATTCCTAAAAGAGATTTTTGGATGAGTACCAAAGAAAATCGTGCAATATTATACCTCAATCTCAAGGCATGGCTCAGAGGGTTAGCCATTTGTTTTAATTTGGCATTTATCGTTGGCTTGTTAGATGTTTATGATGAAAATGACATAGATATATCTATTCCTACTGCTTGGATTTATGCCCTCATAGGAATATTGACAATGGGTTGGTTAGTTACGTATTATTTTTGGTTTAACATACTACCCAAAGAAGATAATTAGTTAGATTTGCAATTCTAATTTTAATTTTACGATTTTAATAACTGATAATCAATTATTTACAAAATACATGAGTCTATTAGTAATAGGGACAGTAGCATTTGATGCCATAGAAACACCCTTTGGAAAGACAGATAAAATCATAGGAGGAGCGGCTCCTTATATTTCTTTGGCGGCTTCTTATTTTACCCCAAATATCAATTTAGTTGCCGTAGTAGGTGATGATTTCCCTCAAAATTACATAGAATTACTCCAAAACCATGGTGTAAATACAGAGGGACTACAGATAAAAAAAGGTGAAAAATCCTTTTTTTGGGCGGGAAAATATCACGAAGATTTGAACTCGCGCGATACTTTGGTTACAGAATTGAACGTATTGGCTGATTTTGACCCTATTATTCCTAAAAGTTATCAGGATTGCAAAGTGGTTATGTTAGGAAACTTAACGCCGACTATCCAACGCACAGTCATAGAACGCATGGAGCGCAGACCACAACTCATCGTCATGGATACTATGAATTTTTGGATGAATATAGCATGGGACGAGTTGATGAAAACTATTAGTATGGTAGATGTGCTTTCTATCAATGACTCTGAAGCAAGACAGCTAAGCGGGGAATATTCTCTGGTAAAAGCGGCAAACAAAATCCTCAAGATGGGACCGAAGTACCTCATTATCAAAAAAGGAGAACATGGAGCATTACTATTTGGAGAGGAACAGATGTTTTTTGCCCCAGCACTTCCTTTAGAAGAGGTTTTTGACCCTACTGGCGCAGGAGATACCTTTGCTGGCGGTTTTGTGGGGTATCTTTGCAAGTCTGAAATTATCAATTTTGGTGCAATGAAAAGAGCCGTCATTTATGGCTCTACTTTGGGTTCTTTTTGTGTAGAAAAATTTGGAACAACAGGGATTATCAACCTTTCGGCAACACAGGTAGAAGAACGCGCTAAGAAATTCATGGATTTGGTAAGTGTTTCTTGGTAAACCAAAGGTTATAATAACAATTAGTAGAATCTTGCTATTTTTATAAAAGGCGTGATAGCATTTATATTTTTCTTACTTTTTATTCCTCTTTTTGCCCTCATAGGAGTCTATGCGGAGCGAAAGGTGTCTGCCTTCATGCAAGACCGCTTAGGTCCGATGGAAGTAGGAACATACGGACTATTACAAACTTTTGCAGATATACTCAAACTTCTTCAGAAAGAAGATATTATACCCTCTAAAGTAGATAAGTCACTTTTTTTATTCGCACCTTTTGTGGTTTATACAGCAGTTTTTGCTGGATTTGCAGTAATCCCTCTTAGCACTGATTGGGTAGGCTCAACCGCACAATTAGGCATTTTTTATTTACTCACCTTTGTTTCTTTGGATATTGTAGGCTTACTGATGGCGGGCTGGGGTTCTAATAACAAGTTTTCTCTATATGGTGCAATTCGTGCAATTGCTCAAATTGTTTCTTATGAAATACCATTAGGCTTGTCTGTTTTATGTGTAGTAGTCATTACACAAACGCTTAATTTGCAAGAAATTAGCTTTCAGCAGGGTATTTTAGCCAATGAGCATGAAAAAAGTTATTTTTTAGGATTACCTTGGATAGAAGTCAGTCATTGGGGAGGTTTTTTTACTTGGAATATATTTAGAATGCCTTTGTTATTCTTTGTTTTTATTATATTTTTTATAGCAAGTTTAGCCGAGTGTAATCGCACTCCTTTTGATTTACCAGAAGCTGACTCTGAGTTAGTTGCAGGGTTTCAAACGGAATATTCGGGATTGCGTTGGGCATTCCTTATGCTTGCAGAGTATGGCATGATGCTCTTAGTAAGTATGCTATCAAGTATTTTGTTTTTAGGGAGTTGGAATACACCCTTACCTAACATAGGCTCATTCAAGTTAGCTGAATACACTTCAGGATTTGTGTGGGGCATTTTTTGGTTATTTGCCAAATCATTTTTATTAATTTTTGTACAAATGTGGTTAAGATGGACTTATCCAAGATTACGCATAGACCAATTAATGACACTCTGCTGGAAATATCTGACTCCTTTTGCTATGCTTTTGTTGATACTTTGCGCGATATGGAAGTTATTAGTAATTTTATAAAAGTACTCAGTAATTAATCCAAATACCTGAATAAAACCCCAAATATGCTTTTTTTGATGATTTCCGTATTTTTAATCAATCACAAGCCTTGTTTCTAATATCTCTCTAAATTTTCGCAAAATAGCAATGATTTTAAGCAAATCTTCTCTGTCAGTAGCTTCATAAGAATTGGAAACACAATAATCTTTTCCATCCATGACTACAAATGTCCATTGTTTACCTATAACTTATATGCCATAAAGGGGCTTTGTATGTTTGTTTTTGACTTGTGCAATTAGAAAAGCCTCTAAAAGCTGTGCCATTGGCTCCCTTTTGGGATTAATCTGTGGCTTGTATTCTTGGAAATGAAAATA
>JALOMS010000561.1 GCA_025455345.1 Thermoflexibacter sp.
AGGACATACGAGTTTGTTGAGATTTGTCCTACAAATATTCTCTTACATCTTGTACGTATCCTGTGATAGCGGCAACAGCCGCAGTAAGCGGACTTGCTAAAAAGGTGCGCGCACCTGGTCCCTGCCTCCCCTCAAAATTGCGGTTTGATGTGGACACACAGTATTTACCTGCGGGAATTTTGTCCTCGTTCATGCCCAAGCATGCCGAGCAGCCGGGTTCTCTTAAATCAAAACCCGCGGCTTTGAATACCTCATCTAATCCTTCTTTTTTTGCTTGGATTTCTACTTGTTTTGACCCAGGAATGATAAGCACTTCTACACCTTCCGCTTTTTTCTTACCTTTGACAAAGTTCGCTACCATGCGTAAGTCCTCTATGCGCGAGTTGGTACAGCTACCAATAAAAACGTAATCCACCTTTTTTCCTATCATCTGCGTTCCTTCATCTAAGCCCATGTAATTCAATGATTTTTTGAAAGAGGTTATTTCTGACATATCTTTTAGCTCTTCTGAAGTAGGAATTCTATCTGTAATTTTTACGCCCATGCCCGGATTAGTACCGTAGGTAATCATTGGGGTAATATCCTCTGCGTCAAAAGTTAAGACCTTGTCATATTCTGCGCCTTCATCACTTGCCAATGTCTTCCAATAGGCTAAAGACTTTTCCCAAGCCTCTCCTTGTGGCGCAAATTCTCTTCCTTTGATATAGTCAAAAGTAGTGTCGTCTGGGGCAATCAGTCCACAGCGCGCACCCATTTCTATACTCATGTTACAAATAGTCATACGCGCTTCCATAGACAACTCACGAATCGCAGAACCCGCATACTCAACAGCATATCCTACCCCTCCACTTGCTGATATTTTAGAAATAATGTACAAAACGATGTCTTTGGAAACTACTCCCTTGCCCAATTTGCCATTGATTTCTATTTTCATTCTTTTGGGTTTGTATTGGAGAATACATTGAGTAGCAAGCACTTGCTCTACCTCACTTGTGCCTATTCCAAAGGCAATAGTCCCAAATGCACCATGTGTAGAAGTATGACTATCTCCACACACGATAGTCATTGCGGGTAGCGTAATTCCCAACTCTGGACCTATGACATGAACGATTCCTTGGTAAGGATGCCCTAAACCGTACAGTTCTACCCCAAATTCTTTACAATTTTTTTCTAAGGTTTCTACTTGGAGGCGAGAAAGCGCGTCTCCAATAGGCAAGTGTTGATTTTTGGTAGGGACATTGTGGTCGGCAGTAGCCCTTGTTTTGTGGGTACGAAAAACAGGCAAGTTGCGCCTTTTCAATCCAGAAAACGCCTGTGGAGAGGTTACTTCGTGAATAAAGTGTGTATCTATATACAATACATCAGGGTAGCCTTCTTGGGAATAAACCACATGACTATCCCATATCTTGTCAAATAATGTTTTTGCCTTCATAGATTATTAAGGTTTGCAAATAATAGTTAGTCAAATCAATGATAACCATTTATATAAAAAATGACTACTCGTTCAATTGATGAACGGGCGTTTAAAATTAGAAATAATTTCAGAGAATCTATAAAAATAGTAATTTAATCGATTCAAATGCAGACTATACTTGCAAAAGAGAAATCATCTTGCCTTTGGCTATCATAGTTGCTGTATTTTTCTGGCTTGCGATTAGGTTAGCCGCCGCACTAACTGCGCTTGCGTCTTTGTATTTAACCAGCTGAGCCTGTATTGCTTTGCGAAGCTCTGAGGCTATGGACGCACTTACATTAATCGTCCTCATACTTTCTATAATATTACTACTTGCATTAATCAAAAATATATTCATAGTCGCACCTGTTTCTTTCAACCAACTATTTCTATCATTTTGATTGATGTCGTATCCATTGACGATAAGGCTGTAGTTCTTAGATTCTTGTGGCAATTCTATCAAAAGAAATGGCACATCTGACTCTACATAAAGCCCATAGCGAAGTGTGGTTTTCTCCCACGCTTTGGGGTAATCCTTACTTTTAGAGGTATTATAAACCGCTACATCTAAAAATTCTTTATTTTCTTTGGCGATACTAAGCTGAACATCAGCCGCTTTTTTTGCTAAAGGATGTACGCCTCCTACTTTAAGTGATGACATATTGGTTTGATTTTATGTATGTAAACAAATTTGATAAGTAATTATGAGTTATGAGTTATGAGTTGTTAGTTATGAGTGAATTTATATAATTGTTAATCAGTATTTTATGTAAGCTACGTCTTCGGCAATGCTCCCCATTAATACCCGAATCAGCCCCGTGTTACCCTGTGTGGTCATGACAATCATATCCACATTCATCTCTTGGGCAAACGATAAAATGCCTTCGTATTCTGTATAATAATTATAGAAATTGATAGTGTAATTATCCAAAGCATATTCTTCTGCAAACTGCTTAATGGTATTCCGCGTAACAGAGGATAGCTCAAAATTATTGGGGGTAATGATTTTGACTAAGTGAATGGTTGTTTGATATATTTTTTGTATTTTTTTTATTACTTCTATGGCTGTAATTGGTACTTGTTTGAAGTCCGACGCAAAACAGATATGTTTGATATTTACGTCTTTTACTTCTCTTTTTACTGTCAATACAGGTACTTTGGCAGTTCTAATGACTTTTTCGGCATTTGAGCCAAGTAAAAAACTGTCATTCTTATTCATGCCTTTAGAACCCATCACGATGAGGTGGATTTGATACTTTTCTACAAAATAATTAATCTGATGTGTGATTCTATCAAAAGAAACATGGTCACTGATGTTTGCTTCAGGGAATTGTTTTTTTAATTCATTGATTTTGATTTTTGTTTCTTTTAATAGTTTCATCAAATAGATTTTTTCAGGATTTTGTAAGTCTTTTTCAGTAAGCATATCTAAGTGAGTGATTTCCAACTCATCTATATCTTTGGGGGTAGGAATATCAATCACGTGCAAAAGATAAACCTTTGCAGATGTTTTACTTGCAAGACCTACTGCCATAGACAAACCCTGAATAGATTCAGGAGAAAAATCAGTAGGTACGAGAATTTTTTGGAGCGTATTCATGATTTAGTTTGCTAATTAAAATCTTGCCTCATACCTTTTATTCTTTTTTTCCAATCTATTGACTGCCAATTCACGATTAGAATATAAGGTCTTATAAGTATTCATATCATTGGTAAGTTCGGGATTTTTCTCAAAATACTTGATGATTAAATCTACAAAATCAATCAATTCTTCTTTGATTGTATAATAAGTCCATTGGTCGACCTTGCGATAAGTTACTAAGCCAGCATTTTTAAGATAAATCAAGTGGCGAGATATTTTGGTTTGGGTAAAATCCAAGACTAACTCTAAATCAGAAATACACATTTCTTTATTTTTGGAAATCAGGTACAAAATCCTAAGGCGCGACTCGTCGCTTAAGGCTTTAAATATCTGACTCCCAACCCCTAAGTTAAAATGTTTAACCCTCATGGTAAGTAAGAAAATATTTTATGCTTGTTTATACGATTATTTGAATACACGAATATACAATAAAAACGAATAAAATAAACCCTTTTAAAAATATTTTTGGCTTATATCTTGCGCTAATTCATAAATTCAAGTTTCTTTACTTGTCTTTGGCATGAAATTGTTGTTAAATTTGCTAAAAACTTGTTTTGTAAATAATTATTTTACTTAGTTTTGTATTATTCTTAATTAAAATAAACCTCCATTCTTTTACGTTAAGTATTTAAACCCTTTTTACTTTGAATTCTTCTTTCAGACGATATGTCATTCATACAGTTACGCTATTAGTAGCTCTTATTTTCTTGGCAAAACTGTTCTTCCTTCAGGTGCTTGACGAAGAGTATAAGTTAGAAGCAGAAGGAAACGCCATGCGGAAAATTATAGAGCATCCTGACCGAGGGCTTATCAAAGACCGTGCGGGCAAGCTCGTAGTAGCCAATATGCCCGTACATGACATTTATATCATTCCCAAAGATTTCGTGATAGAAGACACTACCCGTTTTTGTGCTTTATTCAATATTTCTAAAAAAGAACTTATTGCCAAATATCAGAAAATAAGAAAAAGCAAGGATTATTCTTATTACAGTCCTATGCTATTTATTAAGCATCTTCCAGAAAGCCAATACCTTAAAATAGCAGATAAATTAGATGAATTTTCGGGATTAGAGGCGCGAGTACGTACCTTGAGGCAATATCCTCATCAGAGCTTGGCAAATGCTTTGGGATATGTCAGTGAGATAGATGAAGTAATGCTCAAACGAGATACTACCCAATATTATAAGCAGGGCGATTTGATAGGTAGAGCGGGCATAGAATCCAGTTATGAACAAGAGCTAAGGGGTACAAGAGGCATAAAACACGTCATGGTCAATGCTCGTCATATTATCAAAGACCGATTTGAAGGAGGAAAACACGATATAGACTCAGAAGTAGGAGATAGCCTGACAGCATCTATCGACTTAGCACTACAACAATTCGGAGAAAAACTAATGTCTAACAAGATGGGTAGTATTGTGGCTATCGAACCCTCCTCAGGAGAAATATTAGCGATGGTTTCTGCGCCTTCTTATGACCCGAACTCCTTGATTGGTAGTGAGAAAGAGTTTACCCAAGAGTATTTCAAATTGGCAAGTAATAGACTCAAACCGCTTTATAACCGTCCTGTCATGGCTTTTTATCCGCCAGGTTCTATTTTCAAATTAGTACAAGCTCTTATTGGGTTGGAAGAAGGAGTTATAGACTCTGTGGATACGCGTATTCCTTGTATCCAAGATGTAGTCAAATGCCATGGACATGCTTCGCCTTTGGGTCTAAAAGGGTCTATCCAACACTCTTGTAATCCCTTCTATCTCAAGGTGTTTAACCGCATAATTATTCAAGACAAATCTAAGGATTACTATGAAGATACCAAGATTGGTCTTGCCAGATGGCACAGTTACGTAACCAAATTTGGTTTTGGGCATAAGTTAGGGTCTGATTTGTTAGAAGAAAAGGCGGGGAATATGCCTTCTGTTGCCTATTATAACAAGCGATTTAAGGGACGAAAATGGAAATTTGGTAATATCTATTCCTTGAGTATTGGACAAGGAGAAATGGGTGTTACTCCCCTACAAATGGCAAACTTAGCCGCTATTATTGCCAACAGAGGCTATTATTATATTCCTCATATCATCAAAGACATTAATGGTACAGGGGCTTTGCCAAAATTCAAAGAAAAACAAGAAACAGGTATTAAGAAAGAGTATTTTAATTTGGTAGTTGATGCGATGGCAGATGTAGTAAGAGCAGGAACAGCGCGCAAAGCACAAGTCGCCAACGTAGTAGTTTGTGGGAAAACGGGTACAGCACAAAACCCTCATGGAGAAGACCATTCTGTATTCATTGCTTTTGCTCCAAAAGAAAACCCCAAAATTGCAATTGCTGTTTATGTAGAAAATGCGTGCTGGGGTGGTTCTTGGGCAGCACCTATCGCTGGTTTGATGATAGAACAATACCTCAAAGGTAATATAACAGACCCCAATCGTCAAAAACTGATAGAGCAAATCTCCCAAAAAGATTTTATAGGTATTAAAGAAATTAAATTGAAAAAATTAGAAGAAGAGGTACAAAAATCTGCGAACAAAGCTAATTCAACCCCTAAAGCAAATACCCAAACGGAGCAAATAGTATCTTCTAACAAAAAGGGTAATGAATAACTTAAGTAATTTAACTTTTCTAAGCGTTCTTTGTATTAAAGTCCCATTGGGACGATATATTGGTAGAAAACGTAATTTTAACACAGCCTGTAAGTCCC
>JALOMS010000045.1 GCA_025455345.1 Thermoflexibacter sp.
ACGAGGCTTTGCATAAGTGCTTAGTAAGATAGTTTTACAAAACGCAAGTTCCTAACGGAACTGAATACAAAAAACTTTTATTTTTGTTGAAATACTTAAATAAAATAGTCGCAAAATAGGAGCGAATAAGTTTACTGACGATTCCCTATGATTTGACCTATCCATATTCCCAAGGCTATCAGAACAAAATATACCCAAGAGAGAAAGAAAGAAAAATAGAAAAATACTCCTATGCTATTTTCTAAACCAAAAGTAATCGCAATAAAAATAAATGTACCCAAAAGGTCTAAAAGAACAGACCGGAACCACATCTGAATAGGGGAAAGCCCTATCCTATGCCAAAAGTAGTAGCTGATGATGCCTGTGAGTACAACCCCAATCCCTACCAAGCCAATAGAGAAAAGTAGTATCATATCTTTTTGTGTAGCAGTGATAGAATCTGTATAATTCAAGACATAGATAGGTATGCAAAAAGAAATCGCTTTGATGGTATTGACCAATACACCTCTCCAAAAAACGCTACTGTTTGACATTGTTTTAATATTTTAAATTTTCAATATTTTCTGAAATTACAATTTATTTGTATTAACGAATACAAAAAAAAAGAGTTGCGGCAAGGTTAGAAAAAGTGATAATTATTTATAATCCATCAAGAATGAGTTTACTCATCTGTCAGATACCTTCAAAGTATCTGACAAGTTCCTGACCAAAAACCAATTAATCTTTAGTATATCAAAAAGTGCATGAGAAGTATATTGGGGTTGGTTTTTTATTTGATACCCCAGTGGTCAAAATATTTGATAAAAATCTTCGCAATATTTTTTGCATCATCTATGCCTCTATGGTGAGTGCCTTCGAGCGTTAGAAGTTCTTTAGCTAATGCTTGTTCCATGCCCATTGGTTTCATATTTTTTATTTTGCTGTATTGGTGCTTGATACTCCAATGCGCTTTTATCCAATCCGCAGGGAGGTTATGCAGGAGGCAATCATTCTCAAACTGCTTTTTATCATAAAAACCCCATGAACAAAGCACATACTCATCACTATGGCTTGTTATCCAGTTTTGAAAGCAGGCAATTGCTTGCGGAAAAAGAGGTGCGCTGTCCACAAGAGTCTGAGTAATAGAGGTAAGTTGCGTACAAAAATCTGATAGTTGCGTGTGTATGATAGGCTTTACAAAAGTATCAAACTCACTTATTTGTTCCTTGTACTCATTGACCATTACAGCTCCAATCTCAATAATCTCATTGGGCGATTTGCTTCTATCCTCCCAACAAGTTGCTTCTAAATCTACGACTATGTATATCATGGCTAATCATTTGAAAAGATAATTTCTATATTCTTTTGTTTATCTGCTTCTTTTTCCCAACGCTTATATGATTGCACCCATCGGATAGCTTCTTCGGAACATGACAAGCAGGGACTTTCTATCACCGAAATATTCCTTGCCCTGCCTTTCTTGTCCAAAGAAAAGGTGATAGACAATTTACCTTTTATGGCTTCGTTTTTAGACTTCGCAAAATTGTAGAGATGTGTTTTTAGTAAGTCATCTGCATTGGGTAGAGGTTCTGCCGAGTTTTTATTTTTCTTTTTCGCAACCTCATAATGTTTACTTTCTTTTTCTTTACTTACTTGTTCTGCTCGGTCTATCGCAACCTCTTCCTCTTTGATTACTTCGTCTTTTTTTGCAACTGATTCTTCTTTTTCCTCTCCTCCTTTTGAGATAGTCGTAGGAGAAACTGGTGCGGGTTTATGAATAATGTCTTTGTCTTTTTTATCAGTTAATTTGTCATTTTTAGCATTGTTCTCAGCCTCGATGCGCGCCAATGGAGCGAGATTAGTATCTTTCTTCGCTTCTTGGCTGGAAATTGCTATCAGCCCATCATCTTCTGCCATAGTTTTGTCCAATTGTATCACTTCCCTTTCTCTCAACATCTCCTTCTTATCTCCTTGTATTGGGTTTTGATACTTATTTCCCTGATTTCTTTCTTGGGGCAGTTCTACCGTTTCTCCCGCCTGTGCCTCTGAGGCTGGGGACAAATCCGAAGGAATTGATTCTGGGGTTGGCGTTGAATTAACAGCCATCTCCTTATTCATCATTTGTGTGCTTTCTTCCCTATTCAAAAAATAAAAAACTGAAGTGCCTACCAAGAGAATCGTAATTGTCGCCGCTATACGCATCATCGCTGTGCGCGATAGGAAAATATGTTTTCTCTGTTTTTGGGCAGTTTTTATACGTATGTTTTCCCTCAAAAAAGAAACATCTTGTGCTATCTTATTGCTGTCAAGCAGGCTTAAACCCTCTAAGGCTTCCGCATACAAAGGATATTTTTCCAATAAGCCTTCCACTTGCCTCATTTCAGTAGGATTCAGCTTGCCTTCTTTGTATAGAAGCAATTGTTCTTCTGAGAGATAATCCTTTTTAATATCTTTTTTTATTTCTTTCAATGCCTTTTAACTAAAAAATAATAATCATTAACCAAAAACAAGAAACTAAGAATTTTTCTAAATAAATTTTCAAATTTCGTTTTCCATTTTGAATGTAGCTTTTAACTTTATGGGTGTCATACCCTGTAATTTCACTGATTTCTTTATAACATTTGTCTTTGAGATAAAATAACTCCACACAAGCCTTCTGTTCGATAGGGAGTTTGGCTATGCCCTTTTCCAACATAGACAAGTTTTGTTCTAACAAGTCCTCATCTGAAGGATTCCAAAAGAACTGATTTTCCATAATCGATGTAATATTTTCATTAAAGTCGTCCTCTTCTATGCTGTCATCAGCTTGGAATCGCTCGTTTAAAGGAATTATTTTCTCATTTTTTGTTTTTTGGCTTCGCAAATACATCAAACATTGATTTTTGACTATGACATGAAGCCAGCTTTTAAAATTTTGTACGTCAGTTTGTTTAAGTGTCTTAGAAAGTTTTTCGAAAAGACTCATGGCTACATCTTTGCTATCTTCCTCATTTTTAAGATATTTCATACAAACTCCAAAAATCATAGAAGCATAGCGTTCGTACAAATCAGCGACCAAGGAGAGTTCTCCTGTCTGCTGATAATGTCGAATTAGCTCCTCGTCGGTTTGGGATTTTTGAAATAACTTTCTTAAAATCATGGATTTGCAAACTAAAACCGTGAAATTACACTTTATTCTGAATTATTACAAAAAATGAATCCTCTTTCAGATGACAAGCCTCTTTGAGTATAGATTTAATTCTTAAAAAAAGCAACCTTTGTCTTATCTTTGCTATCTTTTAGCCAAAAGATTTTATAAAACTTAAATTTTTGAATAAAATGAAAACCAAAGTATTATTTTTTTTATTATTAATAGCCTATAAATTCCCTACTTTTGCCCAAAATGCTGAAGAAAGGAGTATTGGCGAGTTTGACCGTATAGATGTAAGTGGGCATTTTGATATTTATCTAAGGAAAGGGGACAAACCTTCTTTGAAAGTAGAAGCAAGACGACTTGACCTTGATGAGATTATTACCAAAGTGAATGGAAGCACTTTGAGGATAGAATGTACTCGCAGAAATATGAGAGACGGAGAAAAAGGGATTATTTATATTACATTTACAAATTTGAAAGAAATTGATGCGAGTGGTGCGGGGAATATTATCGGAGAGTCGGTCATCTCTGGGGAAAGATTTGAGGCAGAAATGAGTGGTGCAGGGAATCTCGAATTTGAGGTTGATGTCCAAAACTTAGAATTAGAACTATCTGGCGCAGGCAATATCGAGGTCAGTGGAAAAGCAAAAGACTTAGAAGTAAGTATCAGTGGCGCAGGCTCTTTCAGAGGTTTCAAACTCAAAACCGAAGACGCAGAAATTCGCATGAGTGGCGTTGGGAAAGCAGAAGTCTATGCTTCTGAATTTTTGGATGCAGAAACGAGCGGAGTAGGAAGTATCAGATACAGAGGCGAACCAAAGAAGGTAAGAGCCAAAGCTGGTTTTTTAGGTTCAGTAAAACCTGATTAAGTATATCAACAAAAATAAACGCTGTTATAGTCCTATACAGACATAACTATTTTATTAACAAATATTTGTGTCGTCCCTACGGGACTTACATATTGCTCTGAAATTCTATTTTCTACCAATATGTAGTCCTTAACGGGACTTTAATACAAAGAACACTTATAAAAGTTGAATTACTTAATTGACTCAAGTATAAACCGTTATTTTGCAACACTTGAAAATTAGAAAGTGTTGCAAAACCTATAAACTTAGATTAAATGATTACTATTTTAGCCATCGAGTCCTCCTGTGATGAAACCTCAGCCGCAATTATTCGCGATAAAAAAGTGCTGAACAATATCATCGCTAATCAAAAAATTCACGAAGTATTTGGTGGTGTAGTCCCCGAACACGCATCCAGAGCGCATCAGCAAAACATAGTACCTGTCATAGACATGGCTCTCAAAGATGCAAATGTGAAAAAAGAAGAATTAAATGCCATAGCATTTACAAGAGGACCAGGACTTTTAGGCTCTTTGTTAGTCGGGACTTCTTTTGCAAAGGCGTTGGCTTTGGGATTAAAAATCCCTCTTATTGAAGTAAATCATCTTCAGGCTCATGTATTGGCGCATTTTATAGATGACCCCAAGCCTCGCTTCCCCTTTCTGTGCCTAACCGTTAGTGGGGGGCATACACAGATTGTACTTGTGAAGGGATACTTGGACATGAAAGTAATCGGACAGACCCAAGATGATGCGGTGGGGGAGGCATTTGACAAAACAGCTAAAATGCTTGGATTGCCCTACCCCGGAGGACCCATGATAGACAAATATGCCAAAGAAGGCAATCCTCATGCCTTTGTTTTTCCTGAAGTAGTTATGTCTGGTTACAACTATTCGTTTAGTGGAATAAAAACAGCCTTTCTGTATTTTTTGAAGGAAAAAACTCAAGAAAACCCCAATTTCATCAAAGAAAATCTCAATGACATTTGTGCAAGTATGCAATACGCATTGATTCATATCTTACTGATAAAATTGCGAAAAGCGGCAAAAGATTTAAAAATCAATGAAATAGCTATTGCAGGCGGAGTATCTGCTAATTCGGGCTTGCGTACTACTATCAAAGAATTAGCTGTAAAGGAAAATTGGAATGTTTATATTCCTGATTTCCAATATTGTACTGATAATGCGGGCATGATAGCCATAGCCGCCCATTACAAATATTTGGTAGAGGAGTTTAGCAAGCAAGACATTGTTCCTTTGGCAAGAATGGAGTTTTAGTAAAAATTTACCCTTAATACTTTGGCATTCACTCCTAATTCTTGAAAAAATGAAAGCCAAAATACTTGGTAAGCAGAAAGATGGTCATTCGGCGATTTGACTTCGATAAAATAATAAGTTTCTTTATTCCAAACAAATAAATCAGGAAAGCCCTTTGCATACTCTTTAACGTTTTTGGCGATTTCTAATACCACTGCCCCTATTTGGTCTGAGTCAAGCCACTCATAACACTTAGAAAGATGCAAAAACAAATCTTCATGCCAAAAAACAAAGGGATTAGCTTTCCCTTGCTTGTTTTGGATAATGTCTTGGACATGAGCAAAAAAAACATCTGGATTTTCTAATACTACCGTTCTTGCCAATAGTTTATCTTGACGTTTTTCCCAAAAATCTTCCCGCATGAGGTCTGAAGGAGCTAATTGGAAGGGGTGATGAATGGCATCTTGGTCTTCATCAAAAATAATGTCCCAAAACAAAATTCCAAACATGGCATTCCAAAGATAGTTTTCGGTAAAATACCCTTCAAATCCCTGATTTTTAAAATATTCTAATGCTCCAATTTCTACATTATTTGTAAAAGCCCTATCTATATCTATGCTATCTGCTTGCTTGAGCCATTGGGTAGTAGTTCTTTTATTACCTTTTTTTTCCAATTTTTTGCGAAAGTCTATTGCAAAAAGTTTTTCTTCTGGGTTTAATGGGTTGATTTCCAATTTTTTGCATAAAATCAAGGCTTCTTGCTCCCATCCTAATTTGTACAACAAACGGACTTGACGCTCCAAAGATGGGGGTTTGGAGGTATATTGATATATTTTTAAGGCTTCTCGCTCTAATTGATTCTTTTCTAACAATTTACCTAAGTCTAAGCATAATTTATCAAAAATTCTCTGCCCCATATCACTAAGGTACTGCCAGTCCGAGATTTGGGACAGAAACCAATCGTAAAGCTCTTGAGGCGTATATAATACAGATAAAAAGCCATAATGTTGGTACGCTTTCTCCATTTTTAGCTTGTCCTCTGCTTCTTTGCGAGTCTTAAAAAAAGAAGTTAGTTTGCCTTCATCAAACTGTTCATAATGCACATGACCCAAGTCGCGAATCACGAAACGCGTCATGTCCATCTCCAAATTACCAAAAAATAGGTACAAAAGGAACTCCACTTCCTCCTCAAATTCCTGCTTAATCACCACTTCTTCTTGAGTGATAATATTTACCAAATCCCTAAAAGGCAAATGCTCAAATATCCAAAGCGTAAGTTCAGATTTTTTTGCTTGCTTGTTGGGTTTTTCGCCTGTTTGTCGAATGATTTGTAGGAGTTCGCTTTTAGTAAAAATTTCTAATAAGTATAGGACTTTGTCCTCATGAATAGGAGATAATTGGCTAATGAATTGTTTGTCAAGTAGTTCATTGACAGCATTGGGGATATTATTAATCTCTGCATACAAAAATAGGTGAGATTTGAAAAAGGTTTTCCTGCGATTGACCATTCTGACAAAAAGGCATTGGGCATCTTCAGATAGGCTTTGAAAATGATTTATGAAGTTGTACTCTCTACTTTGTAAAAGAGGAGCAGATTTTTTTTGAACAAAATCAAGAAGATATAAAAAGTTGTTCCAATAATATTTAGGGGGCAGTTCTATCTGTGCCATGAAAACAATCTTCTGGTCAATCTATTAATTTATGAGAAAATAATCTATCTTCTAAGGAAACAGGATTAGAAACGGTATAAAGCATCTCTCCTGAGTTAGAAATTTCTACGCCTAAGATTCCTTCTTTTTGTAATTCTTCCAACTTAGCTTTTAGTTCGGGGATGGGCATATCCATTTTCATCATAATCTCTGCGAGTGTAGTCTTGCCGTAATTAGCACTGACAAGGTGGATTAGTTTTTTAGAAATTTCTAAATCTTTGAGGGCTTGGGCTTTCTTGGCATCCTGCAACAATAACTGCGTACTTCTGCCACCTACACCCAAAAAAGCACTCAAAAATAAGAAAGCCTCTGGGGGTGCTTCTCCCGAACCTATGATAGAAGCCAAAATCGCAAAAGAGATAGAAAATCCACCTACTGCGCCTAATTGTTTAAGTAATTTTTTGAAATTCATGGTTTAAAGTTTTTTAGTTTGACGAATATGAATTTATGATAATTGCCCAAGATTGTCCTGAAAAAAATACAAATCTTACGTAGATTTTATAGAAAAGATGATATTTTTAACTGTCAGAAATTTACACTGATATAAAACAATTTCAAAGACTTAAGCTAAAAATTTTTCTTTGATGACTGAAACTGTACTAAGCAATTTCTCTGAGGTAAGTCCTTCCCCTATCGCTTTAAACTCCCAATTATTGGCTGTCCTATACAATTTTCCTAAGACCATTGCTACCTTACCCGCAAATTTCTTTTGGGCGGAGATGTTATACTCGACAAATAGATTTTCTATTTTGGGGGTTTCTCCGCTATATATCCGCACTTTGGAGTAAGGGATATGAGCAAAATCTTGGCGATTCGCACTTACTAAAAAGAAAACCATTTGCTCTATTTGTTGGTTCAATTTATCAAAATCTATGCTAATTGTCTCGTTATCATCGCTATCTCCTTTGGAGGATTTGTCGCCTGTGGTATCGTCTCCGCTATGATAGACGGCTTTATCAGAAGAGTGCGTTTTGGCGGGGTAGATAAGGTCTATCATGTCTTTGTTATCGTCAAAAATAGCCACACAAATATCCAAGTTCACATCTTCCCATCTTGGAAAAATGCCCAATAGTTTCTTTTGGGCAATCGCTCCCCAGTTAATACCAATATTGACTTTATCGGGTTTTAAACTGCCTATTTGTTTAATAAATATTTGTTCTGTTTCTGACATAAGCAAGAGGATTGGGGGTCTATATTTTAAGATTTAGGCATATTCTAAGTCAAATCAAATACCCATGTTATAGCCATTTTGCACGTCTTCGAGGCTGACGGGGCTGAGAGGCTTTTGGATAAAATCTTTGATGTATTTGTAGTGTTCTGACTTACGCATATCTTCGCGATTGACAGATGAAGATAACATATACAAATGACATCTATCTTTGAAATCATCTGCTAATTTGTCGTATTCTTCCAAAAATTCCCAACCGTCCATTTCAGGCATATTTACATCGAGAAAAATGACTTGAGGAATTTTATCGTATTGGTTTTCAATGGCATTTTTTAGATAATCCAAAGCATCTTTGGCGCGTACAAAAGAATGTACAACTTCCGAAAAATGAAGCGTGTGTATCAATGTTTTACAAATCACATTATTGATTGGGTCATCGTCAATGACTAAAACCGTATGTATTTTTTTCATCTTGGCAAATATACTTTAAAAACGCTACCTTCGTCAAGTTTGCTATCGACCTCTATATGTCCACCTAATGCTTCTGTTTGTAATTTTACTAAATACAGCCCCATTCCCTTGCCTTCGACGTGTGAATGAAATCGCTTATGAAACCCAAAAATTTTCGCTCCATTTTTTTTGAGGTCAATGCCCAATCCATTATCTTGTACCATCAATCTGATTTGGTTATCAGACAGCTCAGTAAAAACATGAATTATAGGCAAGCGATCGGGGTGCTTGTATTTGAGTGCATTAGACAGCAAATGTAGCAAAATACTATTCAAATATTTTCTGATTGTAAAAATATAAGAAACTTTTGAAAAATCAATATTTATTTGTGCTTGTGCCAAATAAATTTGTCTTTCCAAATTGTGTAAAATTTCTCGAAGTTCTTCTTCCAAAGATACATTTTCTTTGGTTTCTTCTATGACTTGTTGTTTTATCTCTACAATTTCGTTCAAATCTCTTACAATATAGTCCAATTGCTGACTGACTATGCGGATATTGTCCAATGCTATTTTATTGACTTCATGTGTAGGGTCATAGGTACGATATAAAGATACTAAACCGAGTAGGTTCGCTACGGGTGCGCGCAGATTATGAGAAACTATATATGTAAATTGTTGTAATTCATTGTTTTGTCTTACCAATTCCTGATTAATCTTATGCTGGTTTTCTAAGGTTATTTTGAGTTTTTCCTCTGCCTCATATCGTTCAAAAGAATGGGAAATGAGATTGGATACTGTGGTTATAAATTCCAAATCAGTATTATCCCATACTCTATGATGCTCATAATCATCAAAACCCATAAATCCAGAAATTTTGTCTTTGAAATAAAGAGGTACTATCAAGATTGATTTGATAGGTTTGGACGCAAGCAGGTCTATAACATCAATGGGAAGAGTCTGCACATCACTTGCTACAATACAGCCTTTTTGGGACAGTGTTTCTCGCCAAGACGGGGTTTGCTGATAGGAGATGGTAGATAGAGATTTTCTATGATTAATTGCCTCCAAATAATACCATTCAAATATCAGTTGGCTTGTTTGTGTGTCTTCATCATCTTTGAAAATATACACATGACTTACGCCCATATAATTCCCTATAATCTGAAGCGTATGGTGTATTTGTTTTTCAAAATGGTCGACAGAATTGAACATAACAGATACCTTCAACAAGATTTCTTGTTGTTTGGCATATTTCTTTAGCCTTTCTTCTGTCTTGGTTTGTATGTCTAATTCTGAATAGCTAAAATTCATCTAAGAAAAAATCTGTTTAAAAGTAGATAGGTGATAGAATATTGTGCGAATAATCCCTTTCGTATGATACATTATTTGACCATTATATGATTAGAAGGATAGTACAAGCTCGATTATTTCTTCTATTCATGTCCTACAAAATAGTTATAGAGCAAATTTATACTAAAAGTACAAAAAAATCTTTGAATAGTTACAAAATTAACGATAAACTTCGTAAAAAATTTTATTTATTTTGATTTATTCTTGTGAGGAGGCTCTCTTGAGTCTATCATTGATAGCTCTGCCTAAATCCTTTTCAGGTAATAACTCCGCCAGAATGACCTCTATGTCCATCTGGTCGAGTTGCCTCATGTAATCGAAGAGATGGTGTGCGGCTTCGGCAAAATCTCCTTTTTTAGAAAGTATCAATTGATGCTCTCTGGGAATGCCCTCAAAGGTCTGTTGGAAGGACAATATGCCTATTTTCTTGTTTTTATACTGCAGTATATGCGTGGGAATATCTCCTAATATCATAGGTATGCGTGGGGCATAATGACTTTTGAGCATACCTGGAGCTTTAGGATTAGAAGAAGAATGGGGACGGACTTGAACTTTGCCGATTACTTTTTCTATTGCTTCTATGCTGATTCCCCCTTTTCTGTAAACAATCGGTGTTTCGCCCTCGAAACCTACAATCGTGGACTCTAATCCTAACTGGCTTGCTCCACCATCTAAAATATATGGAATCTTATCTCCTAACTGTGATTCTACGTGTTGGGCAGTTGTAGGGCTAATATATCCAAAGGGGTTAGCACTCGGCGCAGCAAGCGGAAAATCAAGTTCTCGGAGTAAGGCAAGTGTTAAAGGGTGCTTAGGAACTCTTATAGCTACCAAATCCGAACCGCTTGTAACCAAATCTGGAATAATTTTTTTTTTTGGTAAAAGTATTGTAAGCGCGCCTGCCCAAAAGTGATGAGCAAGCATTTGCGCTTTGGGGGGTAGCTCTGTTACAAATTGATGTATTTTCTCCACACTATCGGTATGCACAATGAGCGGGTCAAAAGAAGGGCGATTTTTTACCGCAAAAATTTGAGTAACCGCAGATTCGTTAAGCGCATTTCCAGCTAATCCATAGACCGTTTCTGTGGGTATTCCTACTAATTTGCCTTCATTCAATAATTCAACGGCTAATTTTATGTCTTTCCCTATCATTATTTATTCTTATAACTTACGCAAACTTATTCGTTGATTTTATAAGTTTTTTTGGGTTAGCTTATTGGGGCTACTCCTCATACAGCTCTATGCTTATTTTCATAAAAATCACTCAAAGTTCCTTATTTTAACAAAGTTAGGATATTTTTGTGTAAGTCCTACTAAATTTGAGTAAAAGAAAGTCTAAAATCCATTTTATAAAGTATATGCCAAACTTCCCTTTTCCGTTTTATCATTATGGTTCGGACGATTCCAAAGACCAAGACGTGATTATCATTATTCCTGACTCGCTCATGCCCCAAATCCAAGAGGAACGGAAAATAATGGTCAATGATTTGTTAAACAAACAGCAGAAAAATTGGAATGCAACCTTAGCAACTATACAAAATGGCTATTTGACTGATACGATTTATCCCAAATCATGGATAGATTCTCTTAACAATTCCTTGTTTACTACTTATCACCTACACGCCCAACAGTATGAGAATCCTATCAAGGGCTTATTAAAAAGGAATAAACTATTGGCAATTTATAAGACAGCAAGAACTGTACTTTCCCTACTCACTCGTACACACCTGAGAAGGGATATTCGTCCAATTGTGAATGGCATACATTCATTTGATTTGAAAATCAAGGCGTTGAAAATCATTAATTGGCACGACATAGATGATTTTAATCAAAGAAATGCTAAAAATGAAGATATTTGGAAAACTTTTGCTTTTTACATAGGACAAAATATCTCATTAATAGAGCATAACATAGAGATTTATACGAAGAAAGATTTAGTATTGCACCACCCAGCCTTAGACAGCCTAATTTATCGGAGGGGCGTGATGCCAAAAGATAAAAGTATTTTACAAGAGTATCTAATGCGTTGGATAGGAATGGCTGAAAACTATGGCGTTTATACCTCTGAGAATGGAATACTGAAATGTAAAGATGAAATTATAGATATGAAAAATGAGATTTTTCTAAAAACGTGAACTTTAAATGAAATAATTATCTATGGAAAATATTTGTTGGGGAATGATAGGATGTGGCAATGTTACAGAAAAGAAAAGCGCGCCCGCATTCGACAAAATTCCTAATTCTCAATTAGTTGCTGTAACTAATCGTACTCCCGAAAAAGCAAAAAGATACGCAGAGGAGCATGGGATTCGCTGGTATCATACCGCCGATGACTTGCTTGGTGATAGTCAAGTCAATGCCATCTATATAGCGACTCCACCTGACTCTCACCTAAGTTACACACTCAAAGCGGCAGAAGCTGGCAAAGCTATTTATGTGGAAAAACCAATGGCTCGTACTTACCAAGAATGTTTGCAAATGATTGTCGCCTGCCAAAAAGCAAAGGTGCCTTTATTTGTTGCTTACTATCGACGTTATTTGCCTAAGTTTCTGAAAATAAAAGAATTATTAAATCACCATGCTATTGGAACTGTGCGTAGTGTATCTATCAGACTTACCTCACCGCCTAAAAAAGGAGATACAGATACAAAAAACTTACCTTGGCGAGTCATGCCTGAAATAGCAGGCGGAGGACATTTTTACGATTTAGCCTCGCATCAGTTAGACCTGATGGACTTCCTCTTTGGAAAAATCAATTCTGTAAAAGGCTTCTCAATGAACCAAGCAGGTTTGTATCCTGCTGAAGACATAGTAACAGGCTCTTTTGTTTTCGACTCAGGAGTTATTGGGAATGGTATCTGGTGCTTTACTTTATCAGAATATAGTGAAAAAGATGAAATTTTGATAGAAGGAGACAAGGGAACTATACGATTTGCGACCTTTAATGCTGACCCTGTCATTTTAGAGAATCAAATGGGGCTACAAACATTCGAGGCATATACCCCAGAGAATATCCAGTTGTTTATGATACAATCCATTGTAAATGAGCTATTAGGGGGAGAAAAGTGCATCAGTACAGGAGAAAGTGCCGCAAGAACTAATTGGGTAATGGAACAGATGAGATAAGCGTATATGAGTGGCTGAATTTGTCCAAAAAGTACCAAACTTTGCAAAGCTTGGTACTTTGAATCACTAACTCACCCCTAATTCCTCTTGTATTTGTTCTAAAGACTTGTTTTTGGTTTCGGGAATGTATTTCCAAACAAAAAATAATGTAAAGAAACTTAAAAGCGAAAATATACCAAAAGCGACTTCACCGCCTATTTTCTCTAAAATAAAAGGAAATGTTTGTGTTACTAAAAAAGTGCAAGACCAGTGTGCGGCAATAGCGACTGACATAGCCGTTCCCCGAATCTTGTTAGGGTATATTTCTGTAACTACTACCCACATAATAGGAGCAAGCGAAGCGGCAAAAGATGCAATATAACCTAAGATGGAAATAAGCACTAAATAGCCTTCTAATTGTTTGGAAATGAAGGCATAAATAAGTAGCAAAAGTGCGATTCCCATGCCTGCCGAACCGTACATCATCAAACTTTTACGTCCTAATTTGTCGATTAAACCAATAGCTACAAATGTAAAGGTCAGATTGACCAATCCTACCATTACTGTTTGTAAAAAAGAGTCTCCTCCCGTTTTTTCAAAAATCACAGGTGCGTAATAAATAATTGCATTGATGCCTGTAATTTGTTGTAAACAAGCGAGAA
>JALOMS010000562.1 GCA_025455345.1 Thermoflexibacter sp.
GATGTCTGTCCGTTTGTATTATTGACAGAGGTGAATGCCAAATCTAAAGCACCGTCTGCGTTGAGGTCTGCAAAATTTATTTTTAGAAAGCGAACGTTAAGCGTTGAGAAGTTTGCATAGTCGTCATTCAACAAGCGAAAAGAAGGTGCTGAAGGAGAACCTATATTCTCAAATAAAAATATTTTTGCCCTAAATGCTTGGTTTTCTAAGGCTTGTCCTCCATTACTTACGAATAAGTCCAAGTCTCCATCTGCATCAAAGTCTGCAAAGGTAGGCTTTGCAAACTCCCCCAAATCAATGGTTTGGTCTTGAAGAAAATTTTTTCTTTGAAAGCTAAAATTAGGGCGATTGTTTGCACCTATATTCTTGTAAAACCAAATAGAATTAGTAAAATCTATGCGATTCCCATCATTAAAGAATTGATTTGGGCTGACTATCAAATCTTTAACATTGTCATTATCCACATCTTCATAGTAAGTCGCAGGGAAGGAAATCATATTGACAGGGTTCGCAGGAGGAAAGTTGGGCGCAAAACTATCAAAAGAGGGCATGGTTGGTGTACCTTTATTGGTAAAAGCAACTACACCTGTACAGTTTACATCAGAAAGTAAGAAATCTTTAATATTGTCTCCGTTAAGGTCTAAAATAGTCATTGCATGACCAGAATGCTCGACTTGCTCTACCTTACAAGTCGTATTTCCAAAAAAATACTCATTACAATTACTACATTCAGAAATATTTCCCCATTGTAAGGTTGCCGTTTCAAACTCCAAGCTATCTAAGCGATTGTAGCGTTCGATACTTAAATTTTTATTAAAAGCGATGGTCTGTCCCGTCAGAGGAATGAAGTTGAGTATATCTAAATCCCCATCATTGTCTATATCGGCAATAGCAGGAATGTCTGTGAGGTCTGGCAAAAGTCGCAGAAGATTTCCTGTTGTACTTCTTACAGATAGTGCGTCTTTAAAGATTCTGAAAGAAAGTCGTCCTCCTTCCATCGTGATATTTCTAAAAACTCGTACCCCTGAGCGTGTAGCAGTAAAAATATCCTTTTTGCCATCATTATCATAATCTACCAACAAACACCAATTCTCCATAATAGGAAAAATAGCTTCATATTCTGGGGCATACACCCATTTGCCGTTTTGATGAAGGAAAGTGCTAACTTTGAAGTTAGTACGGTCAAAAATCATCAGGTCTTGCTGTTTGTCTCCATTCATATCAATGGTAGAGAACTGTGCAGAATTCAATCCTCCTGTCCAAGGATTAGCTAACTCTACGCCCCCAACACTCACTTTGATATTTTGGTCAAGTGAAAAAGAAAAAGATTGGCAGAAAGCATAATGAGTAGTCAATAAATAGATTATCAATACGTTGATATTTTTTTTCATAGCAATTTTTTTATAAAACCCCAAAAACTAAAAAGTCAATACTATTTCCAATAACTATGTTCGTATTTTCTAAGTTCCTCATAAATATCTGTATTCTAAAACAATTTGCTAAAACTTGCTAAGAGGTTTTCCATCAGTTTTGTCCTATCATATTCCGCTTTGGCAATAGCCCTTCCTTTCTCTTTGATTTCTTGTCTTTGTTTGATATCTATGTCTTTAAGTTTCAGAATATTATTTTCCAACATTTCAATATTATTAGGTAGGCAGACCAGCCCGATTTGGTTCTGCTCGACAATCGCCGCTCCCTCTCCACCACCGCAAAACAAAATAGGTAATCCTACTGACATCGCTTCATAAATCTTTGAAGGCACAGTTCCTAATACAATTGCTTTTTGGGCAATAAGCGCGCAATCATATCCTTGCAAAATGGTTGGGACTTCGGCTTGTGGTACAGGGTCATGCAAATAAATCCCTACATGAGGATTCGCAGACAAATATTTTTTTAATAAATCACGCTCAACCCCATCTCCATAAATATGTAACTCTGCATTTAATTTATTGAAATTCAAATTTTTACATATAGATAAAATCCCTTGAGCAATGCCAAGTAATCCTGCATAAACTATTCTAAAAGGTCTATTATCTACTTGAGGTATAATAGGGGCAGGAGAGAAAAGTAGCGTATCTACGCCTGTTCGATAGAGTAAGGTAGGCGTATGTGGGCATATTTTACCAATATAATCTATAATCTCTTGAGACTGACCAATACAAAACTTAGAACGGCGGTACAAAAATCGCTCTATTTTATAGGCAATATTAGTAAGTATGCCTTTCCGAATTGCTCCCAAATCTACCAATGCCTGGGGCCACAAATCAGAAATATTTAACACAAAATCAGTGCGATACAATTTAGATAAACAGTATGCAGACCAAGCCAACAGCAAAGGGGGCGATTGGGCAATAATGAGAGAGGGCTTGTTTTTCCGTCGTGTAAATACATCTAAAAAAATGGATAGTGATATGCTTAACATACTCCAAAAACGTGGGAAAAGGCGAGAAGAGTTTGATGGATAAATAGGAAACTGCTTAACAAGCACTTGATTATCAAACTCTTTATGTGTAAAGTAATGAGTATATTTCTCAAAAATTTTCCCTTTTGGATAATTTGGCATTGCTGTCAGGACTTCGACCTGATAGCCCGCTTTGGAGAGTCCCTGAGCCATGTATCTAATACGAGAAGCACACGCACCCTGTTCGGGTGGATAGTTAGGAGAAATAATAAGAATGGTTTTGGATTCTGTCACTTACTCGATGGAATTACTAAATAATTTAGAATACAAAATTGATAAAAATTCCGATTCATGAGAGATTTTGGCTAACCTGCCTCTATGATTTCTATCTATTTATTCTGTATTTTTATACAAATTTATAACAAATTTTGTCTGTTTATACATTTGGCGGCTTAATCTATGTCAATTAACCTACATAGACGATAATCAAACTAATGTATCCTATATATTCATTTTTTATTTTAACACTAAACATGAAAGCATTTGTTTCCTTCTTTTTTCACGCAGAGTTAAATGATTTTTTGAGTATTGATAAAAAATCTACGCCTTATTTGTATCACTTCGAGCCTAACTCTACGGTCAAGGATAGCATAGAAGCGCAAGGCATTCCTCACACAGAAATAGAATGGATTAAGGCAAATGGTCAATCAGTGGATTTCAATTATCGTCTCAAAAACAAAGATGAGATAGAGGTATATCCTTCTTCTTCTAAACTTTCCGAAGAGTTAATAGTGCGCCCTACTTTGTCTAAATTCACCTTTATTGTAGATGCTAATGTACGGAAAATTACAAAATATATGAGAATGTTGGGGTTTGATACTATTACAGACGAGGGTATTCCTGATGAAGAAATTGCAATTATCTCTGCCGAACAGGGTAGAATTTTATTGACACGGGATATTGGTTTACTCAAGAGAAAGAATGTCGTTTATGGTTATTTCGTTCGCAATGAACAGGTAGAGGGGCAAGTGATAGAAATTATCAATCGGTATCAATTATTAGATAAAGCTCTTCCTTTTTCTATCTGCTTGACTTGTAATGGGAAAATAGCAGAAATAGCCCAAAAAGATATTTGCGAAGAATTACCTCACTCTGTTAGAGAGGCTTATGATACTTTTTACAAATGCAATGCTTGTCAAAAAGTATATTGGAAAGGCTCTCATTTCTCAAATATGCAGAAACTTATCGATAACCTAAATCAGAATGTTTCCACCTAAAAAAACAACACCGATTGCCCTTAGTAGCAATCGGTGTTTAGAAAACCAATAATATTTTTCATGTTGTTGTTTGGGGTAAATCCTATGATATTCATAA
>JALOMS010000563.1 GCA_025455345.1 Thermoflexibacter sp.
ACAGCAGTTCCTATTACAGAAGCTATCGCCTGCAAAACAGAGGATTTTCCACAACCATTCTGACCGACCAAGGCGATTATATTTTTTGGTAAGCCTGTATTCTCATCTGTAAAATCAAATGTTCTTTCTTCTACAAATCTTTTATAACTACTTAATTTTAAAGACTTTATTTTCATATCATTTATTTTATGACGAACTTTTCTACTCCCCACCCTCTTTTCTCCACAGTCCTTACATTTTCTATCTCTTCCAAAGTTAGCAAATATTTGGAAAGCAAAAATAGTTGGTGGTGTTTTATAGGTAAATTTTTGAAAATAATAAGTGGGGGTGTCTAAGTCTAAGATACGCAGAGATTTAGATAATTACATTATACTCCCACCTCACACACCACCAAAAACACCAAATCTGCGCTAACCCAATCCAGAGTTTAGGCTATCGCAGTTCTTTTTGATGAATAAGCGCAAAGACTTGCTTTATATTTTTCCTATTTTCTTAATTCTGCTAATTGCTTGTATAATTCTATCTCTTTGGGAGTCAGATTCTTTGGTACTTGTATGACTGTTTTGATATAAAGGTCTCCATATTCGGTAGGTGTCGCATATTTGGGCATACCTTTGCTTTTGATTCTAAACGTCTTACCGCTATCTGTGCCTACTGGAATGGTAAAATTTATTTCTCCACCTAATAATTTGACCAAGATTTTACCACCTAATACTGCGGTATAGATAGGGACATTGACCGTACAGTGCAAGTCATCTCCTTTGCGTTCAAATCCTTCCTTCTTTGCTATTTTGACAATAACATACAGGTCTCCTCTTTTCCCGTCAGAGGTTTCTCCGCCTCTTCCTGTGAGTTTGAGTCTTTGTCCGTCCTCTATACCCGGCTTTACAGTCAATCTTAGGCTTTGATTGAGTACATTCAAAATTCTGGAAGTACCAGTGTATGCTTCTTCTAAAGAAATCTCCATTTCAGTTTCAAAATCTCTCCCTTTGCTTACCCTTTGGGAAGCGGTCTTTTGGGAATCCTCATCATCTCCCATAAATCTTCCAAAAATATTTTTGAAAAAATCAGAAAACCCACCACCACCAAAAGAGTCTCCAAAGTCAAATTCCTCTTGAGGTTGTTGGGTATTAGGGCGTTGGTAAGGATTTTGTTTCCTCCTCAAAAAATCTTCTGGATTGCCACCATACTTTTGGTATTCTGCCCAGTTGCTCCCAAGCTGGTCGTAATATTTGCGTTTTTGAGTATCCCCCAGTACATCATACGCTTCAGAAATTTCCTTAAATTTGGTTTCTGCCGCTTTATTCCCTTGATTTTTGTCGGGGTGATACTGCTTTGCTAATTTGCGATAAGCCTTCTTAATTTCCTCATCACTCGCATTTTTTGGAACTCCCAAAATTTTATAATAATCTTTGTATTCCATGTATTTGATTGTATATTTCTAATTTTAAGCGAATTTATAAAATGTAAAGTAATTTACGATAAAGTAAGATAATATGTTTTTTTCGGCACAACACCCTTCGCGCACAGTAAAGACTGAACAGAGTGATTACTTGTTTTTTAGCGGTACTTCTTACCTCGGTATGGCGGTCAATCCTATTTTCCAAAATACCATTTATGAAGGATTAGGTAAGTATGGTGCTAATTATGGTAGCTCGCGTACTTCTAATCTACGCCTCAGAGTCTTTGAGGAAATAGAGGGCTTCTTGTCCAAATGGACAGGGGCAGAGGCGTGTTTGAGTATGTCTTCTGGTTTTTTAGCGGGTCAGCTTGTTGCTCAGTGGATAAGGGAACTGGCTAAGGAAGATTACATAATATCCTATGCGCCTAATACACACCCTGCGGTATTTTCTGGGTTGGAAAGCTTTGATTTTGTAGATTTTGAGTCATGGGTAAGCTACGTGGTCGCACTTAGCCATTCTACTACCCAAAACCTCGTCTTGGTATGTAATTCGGTAGATGTTCTCAATGCAAAAATCCATGATTTCTCTTGGGTAAAAAATCTATATACGCCTAATATGCTTCGTAAGGTCATTCTAATAGCAGATGATTCTCATGGCATAGGAGTGATTGGAGAAAAAGGGAAAGGGATTTTTCACCAAATTCCTATTCAGCAAGGTATTACAAAACTCGTCATTGCTTCTATGGGCAAGGCATTAGGTATGCCTGCGGGTATGATTATCGGGGATAGAGAAGTTATTGCTCATTTACAAAAAAGTAGCTTTTATAGTGGTGCTTCCCCTGCCCTACCTGCTTATTGTTATGCTTTTTTGAACGTATGGGACGAGTACGAGAAGCAGATGGAAATACTAAAAGAGAATATTTCTTTCTTCTCTGGCGAAGTAAAAAACTTAGGATTGTTTGAGTATGACATACATTATCCCGTTTTTCGTACCTATCGCCACCAATTATACTCTTTTTTGTTAGAACATCAAGTTTTGATTTCTTCTTTTCCTTATCCTAAACCTGATAGCGAGCTAATTACCAGAATAGTATTAAGTAGCCTACATACGCAAGAAGACTTGGCTTATTTGATAAAACTATTAAAACAATACGTGGAAAAATATGATGAAAAATAAGTAAACCTCATTTTTAATACTTTTTTTCTATCTTTGGGTTTCTTTTTATATGTGTACCTACTCAAAAGCATGAAAGAACAACAAGAACAATGGACAGAAGTCATTACAGGACAGCATAATTGGCTTAATCTCAAACTAAAAGAGGTATGGAAATACAGAGATTTGGTTCGTTTGTTTGTGTGGCGCGACTTTGTAGCCGCCTATAAGCAAACATTATTAGGACCTCTCTGGCATTTTATCAATCCACTGATGAGTACACTGATTTATACCATTATTTTTGGAGTCATTGCCAATATAGAAATGGGGGGAGTACCACCTTTCCTTTTCCAGTTAGCAAGTGTAACTTTTTGGGGTTATTTTGCGCGCTGTTTTAGTGTTACTCAGATTACTTTTTTGGGTAATGCAAATATATTTGGCAAAGTGTATTTCCCGCGCTTGACCGTACCTATTGCGGGCATTATTTCTTCCCTCATCCAATTAGGAATCATGCTTGTCATTTTTTTTATTGCATGGATTTATTACAAATATACAGGGAGCAAGATACATATCGCATGGGAAGGAGTATTGATATTGCCTATTTTGCTGATAATCAGTTCAATACTCGGTATGGGTATGGGAGCAATAGTAGCCGCACTAACTACCAAATACAGAGACCTCAATTTATTTGTGAGTTATGGAATTTCCTTGCTGATGTATGCTTCTGCCGTAGTGTATCCTATTGCGGCTATACCAGAGGCTTACAAAGTGTATGTTGTGATTAACCCTATTGTTTACCTCATGGAAGGCTTCCGTTATGCTTTTTTGGGGTATGGAATCTTAGATACTTGGGGGATATTGTATAGTGCAGGTGTTGCCGTTTTTGTATTTCTTTTAGGGCTAATCGCTTTTAATATCACTGAAAAAGATTTTATAGATACGGTTTAAGGTTTTCAATGTTTAAGGTTTCATGTTCAAGGTTAGTGGTAGATGTTTTGTCGGCATTCTTAAAAATTTCATAACTATTTTTTCATACTTTAAACATGTCTTTCAGAGTTTACAAATATTTGATAATGAACTAAACACGCTAAAGCGCATTTTACATTAAAATTGCTCAATTACTTAAGTATATCAACAAAAATAAACGTTTTTTCAGTTCCAGACTGGAAGTCCCGTTAGGGACATAAGCTTTGTAGAAACTAAATTAAGCCCAAAAT
>JALOMS010000564.1 GCA_025455345.1 Thermoflexibacter sp.
GGCTTCCCATAGTTTTTGATAGTCTTTACATTCGCTTCTATCTTGTCCAAAGGAATATTTTTAGACCCATCGTAGTGTCCACTATTAAATTCTTGCGGAGTGCGAACGTCTATCACGACAGCACCCTCAGCGATTAATTTCTGCATATCTACGGACGGACTGCCGCCAAATAATGATTTTAAAAATTTTAACATTGTATTTGTTTGTTTGATGAATAAAAAAATAAATTCTAATGCCTATCAAAAAAATGACAAAAAAACGTTTTAGCAAGTTCCCAGTTTTCCTTATTTACACAATACTTTACTTTGGGCGGCAGGTCTGTAGCTGTAATTAGCTCTGCATCTTTGAGTTCCTTCAAATGCTGAGAAACAGACGATTGGGAAATAGGCAACTCGCTCACTATATCTCCACAATAACACCCACCCTTGGCGTATAGCAATTCTATAATAGCGATTCTTGCTGGGTGTGAAAGTGCTTTTGCAAATGCCGCAATACGAACTTGATGTTCTCTATACCCTTCTACATTGATGATATATGCCATTGCTTGTAATGATTTAATGTCTTATAAACGTTCAACGTAAATATACGATAAATAATTCGATAAAATACAAAATTTATAGATAAAATTATCAAATTCTATTTAAGAAACTGTTAGATAGGTACTTAACTTATTCCTTAGTTAGCAGATTATTTTGAAATATAATTTTTGTTTTCTTTACTAATTTGCCTACTTTCGTTTGCACTAAAACCCAAAAAGATTCAATCATGCCCAAACCCATCATTTTTCTTGCCATTGCCAATGATAGAGAGGACAATACAAGGTATTTGCGAAACCTGCCCTTGGAACTTGAGGGCATTAGAAAGTCTTTGGAGAAGGCACAGGATGCCAATCTCTGTGAAGTGATTTTCGAACCCAATTGTAGTATCGAGAAGATTATAGATACTTTCCAAAAGTACCAAGAGCGCATTGTGATTTTTCACTATGGAGGTCATGCCGATGGCTACCAACTTTTATTAGAATCCTTGTTAGCCGTCAAAGGAGCGAATAGTGGTTTGAACGACATTGCTCATGCCGAAGGATTGGTTGAGCTTTTTGCCAAGCAAAAATCACTTAAATTGGTCTTTTTCAACGGTTGTACAACCGAACAGCAAGCCCAAGAGTTAGTAGCGATGGGTTTACCTGCAGTGATTGGTACGAGTAGCGAAATCAATGACGAGATTGCTACTCAGTTGGCAATCCGCTTTTACAAGGGCTTGGGGATTAACCTCACGATTGGCAAGGCGTGGGAAGATGCCTTGATAGAACTAAAAATCAGGCACGGTAGCGACAATATGCGCGGGCTTTATCGCAAAGAGGCAAAAGAAATTCCTGAAAAACAGCCTTGGGAACTCCTTTACAAAGACAAAACAGCCTTAGACTGGCGACTAAATATGATAAGAAAATACAACATTGGCAATATTTATAAGTTACTCAATGCCAACTTTAATGATGAAAGTTTGCAACTGTTCTGTCAAATCCACTTTGAGGAAGTCCACAATAATTTTGGGACGGGGCAGAGCAGAAACCAAAAACTCATGGCACTGATAGACTATGCGAAAAGGAAAATGGAAGTAGAAAAACTCTTGGATTTGGTCGCAGAGGAAAATCCAAACCAATTTGGGCAATTTAAACCGTATTTCGATTAGTCCAAAAGTATCAAATATTTGAATAAGAGGCTGTCCGCAAAGGCTAATTTACGCTTATTTTTTATCAATGCCCACTTTTGGGTATTTTTACAGTTTGTAGCTATAAAGTTCCCCAAATGAGATTACTTTTTTGAGGGAAATGTTGGAAAAATCTATGATGAAGTAATATAAATGTAGTTTAATCATGCTCATTACCATATTTCTTACTTATCTGAAACACAACCCTACCACAGAGGAAGTTTATGCAGGAAGAACGCATGGCAAAGTGTCAGAAATTACTCCCGATTCAGTTTTGAAAGTATTGAAAAGGCGTGATAATAGCCATGAAAAAAATGAAGACGGGTTTGGAGAAGCAGAAATTGATAAATTTTCTACTAATGCACAGGCAATTAGAGGCAGAGAACAGCAACTGATTGATTATAGCCGTAAACAAGGTAACTCTGCCAATTTAATCAATGGGATTAGTCAAAGGAATAAAAAGAGAAAAATTTACTTGGCAGCAGTATTAGAAACTTTTGGCGAATTATTAATGTTTATTCTTTACTCACAAAGTTAAAAAACAACGAAATGAATAGGATTTTAAAGAAACAACAACGAACGATAGGGGCAATCGTAAAAATTCCATTAGAGGGAGATTACTTTGGCTATGGGCGTATCTTAGAAACTAAAATAGCTATTTATGACATTTTTACAAAAGAAAGTTTGCCTGAAACTGAAATACTGTCTAAGCAAATTTTATTTATTGTGGCTGTTTTTGATAAGGTGATTACCAAAGGTTATTGGGAAAAGATTAGTAAATCGATACCTTTGGAAGAAAATCTAAAAAATGAAAATTTGCCACCTATGTTCAAACAAGATATTTTTACCAAAAAATACCAATTAGTATATCCTGACCGCTTCGAACCTGCCACAGAAGAACAATGCAAGGGCTTAGAACGCTGGTCTGTATGGACAGCAGAAGGTATAGAAAACCGCTTAATAGCACATTATACGAATAAAGAATCTAAAAATGAAATTCCTTCCTTAGAAAAAGAATTGGAATTGGTTTGAAACGCTGTTAGTGGTCGATAGACCCTAACAGTCGTTTCAAACAATTTCAAACCGTATTTCCAACAACTTCAAACCGTTTTCAAACTTGTATTAAACCTACTCTTTTATTTTCACCCTCACCCCTTCCGAATGACTGCTGAACTCTGGGGCGTACATACATTGGATAGTGGTAACGCCATTGGAGAAGTCGCCCGCATGGGACACGCGCAGGTCGTACTCAAAGACATAAGTGCCTTGCCCTAAGTAGCCAAAAAAGAAGTTCGTAGCGGCATCTTTGGTTGTTTCGTAGTAGCCGAGTCCGTCTTGGTATTTGTAGCGCGAAATCACATTCACTGGCTCAAAACCCGCCGCCCTCATGTCCTTCATGTGTACGTATTCCATTGCTCTATCAACTCTTAGCTCTATGCGAACTTTCACCAAATCACCTACTTTGAGCGGTGTACCCTCTACGATTGGCTTGATAATAGGTCCCGTAGGGCTATTTTCCTGCACAAAAAGCTGTTTTTTCAGTTTCAGAGGCGTTTCCGCAGGAGTGATTTTGTCCAATTGCTCAAAATACTGCCAATACAAACCTCCCCAAGCTACACCACCGCTTGCCTTCGTCTCCCCTCCTTTTGGGGGGGCAGGGGGGGGCAAATACACCGTAACTTTCCCCATTTCAGGCGTAATTGCTTCTTTGTTCCAAGAAGTTTTGAAGTAACCTGTACCAGCTTCTACTTTCACATCGTCCATTGCTTTGGGATTAACCTTAGTATTGCCGAGCGTAACTTCTACCAATTCATCGTTCATCAGCCAGTTATCTCCTTGTAAGAGAAGGGCATAGCAGGCTTCGGAAGTTGCTTTGGTCGTTTCCCAATCTTGGGTTTGTTTTTGTTTGAGCAACCAAACTTTGAGGTCATCTACTGCTTTTTCGTCTTTGGCAACTTCTGCAAAAACCTCAATCATGAGTGCTTGGGTTTCCACAGGGGCTTCGTACCACCAGTAGCCACCTTTCATCATATTTTTCCAATACATTCCCATTTCTTCGCT
>JALOMS010000046.1 GCA_025455345.1 Thermoflexibacter sp.
GTTTCTACAAAGCTTATGTCCCTAACGGGACTTCCAGTCTGGGACTAAAAAAACGTTTATTTTTGTTGAATTACTTAAGTAAGTGAGCAAATTAAATCGACACTGTAAAATACCCTTCAGGGTGTATAAGTATTTGATAATGAGTAGAATATGCTTTAGCGTATTTTACAATAAAAATGCACAATTACTTATACAAAATTAATTTACATTATTGCTATCAATTAAGTAATTGATTATTAACATTTTGTATTAACTCATAATTCATAACTCATAATTCATAATTCATAACTCATAACCACTTATACAAATATATTCCAAATTTTGATTTTGGTAGGATAATTTGCTTGCGATTTACTTACAATTTTTTTGTCTGTTTTTTCGCTTACCAAAAAAATATTGACTATTATTTATTTTTTAGACTATCAGTCATTAATTTTACGCATGGTTATTTTATGTTTTTTTAATTTGTTTGATAGTCTGAATATCTTTCTTCAGAATAAATATTCTAACTATCTAACATTCAAAATAAAACAGTTTTAAAATCTAAATCAATGAAGCAATACCAAATCCTTGTTATAGGTGGAGATGGCATAGGAACAGAAGTAACGGAATGGGGTAAAAAAATTTTAGAGGAAATCGGACAGCAGTTTGGTCATCAGTTTACCTTTGATACCGCCCTATTAGGACATTCTGCTATCGTAGCCACAGGCTCACCTCTGCCAGAAGCCACACTTCACAAAGCTCGCCAATCTGATGCCATTCTCTTTGGAGCAATTGGACATCCTATGTATGATAATGACCCTTCGCTCAAAGTTCGCCCAGAACAGGGACTGTTGGGGCTAAGAAAAGCATTGGGGCTATATACCAATATCCGACCTATCAAACTTTTTGATGAGCTGTTAGATGCCTCCAGTATCAAGCCTGAGATTCTCAAAGGAGCTGATATTCTATTTTTTAGAGAACTTACAGGCGATGTTTACTTCGGAGAAAAAGCCAGAAAAGACGAGGGAAAAACGGCTTATGATGTAATGATTTATTCTAAATATGAGGTAGAAAGAATAGCGCATAAGGCTTTCCAAGCCGCTCAAAAAAGAAGAAAAATTTTACATTCGGTGGACAAAGCCAATGTATTAGAATCTTCGCGCCTATGGAGAGAAACTGTCAATGAAGTAGGACGACAATACCCTGACGTACAGCTACATCACCAATTCATAGACTCGGCAGCAATGTTACTCATCAAAAACCCTAAAATGTTTGATGTAGTGCTGACAGGTAATCTTTTTGGGGATATACTGACTGATGAGGCATCACAAATCGCAGGCTCTATGGGGATGCTTGCTTCAGCTTCAATAGGGGATAGTACAGGTTTTTACGAGCCTATTCATGGTTCTGCGCCTGATATTGCGGGCAAAGGAATCGCTAATCCTTTGGCATCTATCTTGTCTGCCGCTTTGTTATTAGAACATTCATTGGGACTGAAAGAAGAAGCACAAAGCATTGTGGATGCAGTGGACAAAACGCTCAAAGAGGGTTATCGTACTATCGATATTGCAGATGTACATACTGAAAAATCAAAAGTATTAGGAACACAAGCGATGGGTAATCATGTGCTTACATCTTTGCGAGCGATTGTCAAAACAAAATTTGAACTTAGCACTTATTAAGTTCATCTACTCAAATTTGAATAAATTACTAAAAAGTATTTAAAAAAATAAAAATATATGGACAATAAAGTATATGTTTTTGATACAACACTAAGAGATGGCGAGCAGGTGCCTGGTTGTCAATTAAATACAGAAGAAAAAATCGAATTAGCAAAGGAATTAGAATACTTGGGAGTAGATATTATAGAAGCGGGATTTCCTATTTCCAGCCCTGCTGATTTCAAATCTGTACAAGAAATATCGAAAGCAGTCAAAGAGCCTACGATTTGTGGGCTAAGCCGCGCCGTAGAGAAAGACATTCAAACTGCGGCTGAGGCTTTGGTATATGCGAAACATAAGAGAATCCACACAGGTTTGGGAGCTTCTGACTTCCATATCAAGCATAAATTCAAAAGCACCAGAGAGCAAATCTTAGAACAAGCAGTCCGTGCGGTAAAGTTGGCAAAATCTTTTGTAGAAGATGTAGAATTTTATGCGGAAGATGCGGGTAGAGCAGATGTAGTATTTTTAGCCAAAATGGTCGAACTCGTCATTGGTGCTGGTGCAACAGTAGTAAATATTCCTGATACCACAGGGTATTGCCTGCCCAATGAATATGGAGAAAAAATCAAATACTTAAAAGAAAACGTGAAGAATATAGACAAAGCTATCATTTCTGTTCACTGCCATAATGACTTAGGATTGGCTACGGCTAATTCTATTGCAGGTTTGATGAATGGAGCAAGGCAGGTAGAATGTACTATCAACGGAATAGGAGAAAGGGCGGGTAATACTTCTTTGGAGGAAGTGGTGATGGTACTTAAAACGCACCCCTATCTCAATCTCCATACGAATATTCACACCCAACATTTGAATCCCTTAAGTCAAATCGTTTCGCGCACTATGCGTATGCCTGTACAACCCAATAAAGCGATTGTAGGTGCTAATGCCTTTGCCCACTCTTCTGGAATCCACCAAGATGGAGTACTTAAGAATCGTGAAAACTATGAAATCATTGACCCTGTGGAGGTTGGGGCAGGAGAAAGTAAAATTGTTTTGACGGCTCGCAGTGGTAGAGCGGCTTTGAATTTCCGCTTAGAAAAATTAGGATTCAATCTTAGCAAAGAAGAACTGAATGATACTTATGAAAGGTTTTTAATCTTGGCTGATAGTAAGAAGAATATCACTGATGTGGATTTGGAAGAGTTGGTAGAAAAACAATTGGTATAAACGCTCATTATGTGTTGATATAAAATAAAATGCAAAAAAGCCACTCTCAAAGAGGGTGGCTTTTTTATCTTCTTTCAACCAGCTATGAAAAGAATATTTAAGGCAAAACCCTAAACATTTACTATCTTGTTACAAATGTAATATTTTATTTTTAAAAAGCAAAAAAACTGTTAAGAAAATTATCGTTTTTTTTGATTAAAAATTAAACAAAATAGCATTATAAAAGAAACATATTATTTTTCTCCTATTTTAAAAAATAGCAGAAGGTTGTTACAATTCTTTACGCAATCTCGCTACGGGAATATTCATTTGTTCTCTGTATTTGGCTACGGTGCGCCTTGCAATGTTATAACCTTTGTCATTAAGCATTTTTTCTAATTTATCATCAGAATATGGCTTGCGTTTATTCTCATTATCAATGATTTCTTTGAGAATATACTTTACTTCTTTGCTACTTACATCTTCGCCCGAATCAGTAGTAATACTTTCTGAGAAAAAATATTTAAGGGGATAGATGCCAAAGTCTGTTTGTACGGTTTTGCTATTGGCTACACGCGAAACAGTAGAAATATCCATACTGATTTTATTAGCGATGTCTTTGAGAATCATGGGGCGTAGCTTACTTTCATCTCCTTCCAAAAAATAGTCATATTGGTAATCTACGATTGCATTCATGGTTTTGAGCAAGGTCTGTTGTCTTTGTTTGATAGCGTCAATAAACCATTTGGCGGCATCTAATTTTTGCTTTACAAAGGTAACAGCCTGTTTCATAGACTTATCGCGCTTACTGCTTTTCTCATACGTATCAAGCATTTCTGCAAAAGAGCGACTTATTCGCAAGTCGGGAGCGTTGCGTGCATTTAGACCAAGTTCCAATTTTCCACTATTATTTTTCAAAATAAAATCAGGAACTACATATTGTGTTTTGGTATAAGTTGTCCCACTTTCTCCCGGTTTAGGGTTCAATTTGATAATTATATTTACAGCTTCTTTGAGTTCCTCTTCTGTAATGTCCAATCTTTTCTCTATTTTAGGGTAATGTTTTTTGGTAAATTCCTCAAAACACAAAGAAATGATTTTTAAGGCATGATGTATGGCAATGATATTGTGGTCTTTGCGCTTTAATTGTAACTCAAGACATTCTTGTAGATTGCGAGCGGCTATGCCGGGTGGGTCAAAATTTTGGATTTTTTTTAAAATATTTTCTACTTCAGCCTCACTTGTTTCTATATTTTGGGTAAATGCTAAGTCGTTTACGATTCCTTCTAACTCGCGCCTAATATATCCCTCATTGTCAATACTCCCAATGAGTTGCATTCCGATAGCAAACTCTCGCTCGTTCATGTCCAAGTATTCTAATTGTTCCATGAGCGAGTCTATCAAGGAGTCTTCCATGCGGATAGGCATTTCTTTGTCGTCTTCCATGCTTGGACCGTCTCCCTGCATTTTGTAGCCAATATCATCATCGTTGAGATATTCTCCTACACTGATTTCTTCTATACTTTCTGTATCTTTAGTAAACTCGTCCTCATTGTCAAGGGCTTCATTGTCAATATCTCCCAAGTCTTCGTCAAAATCTTCTTCTGAAGATTCCTCATTATTGGTTTCGCTCTCTGCAAATTCCTCATCATTCCTACCTTCTTCTAAAGCGGGATTGCTGGATAGCTCTTCCTCTATGCGTGTTTGTAATTCGGCAGTAGGAATCTGTAACAGTTTTATGAACTGTATTTGTTGAGGAGATAATTTCTGTGTAAGTGTTTGTATTTGACCTAATTTTTGCATACTAATCCATAGGTTTTTTTAATTTTGGACATTGGGATACGCCTATTTACTATGACAAACTTATTAGTTTTATATTAAAAAATCAACTAAATTGGCGTGATTCTTGTTAAAAAAGTCCTTTCTCCCTAATTATTAGCTATTGGCAAGGTAAAATAAAAACTACTACCCTTATTTTCTTGGCTTTCTGCCCAAATCTTACCGCCATTTTTCTCAATAAAATCTTTACAAAGTAATAGCCCTAATCCTGTTCCCTTCTCGTCGCCTGTGCCTTTGGTACTACTCATAGAAGATGTAAATAATTTACTTAAGATAGCCTCTGACATACCTACACCTGTATCTCTTATTACTATTTCTACAAATTTGTCCTTCACAAGTGCGTCCAAGGTGATTTCGCCAGAAGGAAGTGTATATTTTAAGGCATTGCTGATGAGATTCCTGAATACGAGTTTGACATGGTCTATGTCTGCGTTTACCTTCATCGCAGGTGATATTTTGTTAGATAGGTCGATTTTTTTACTTTTGGCAATCTCTGTTAATAATTCTACATTTTCTTGTCCAACTTCATGTAGATTAAATACTTGTGCGTTTATTTTAATTCCTTGCATCTGATTATTAGCCCAAATTAGGAGATTGTGAAGGGTTAGATAAAGACTTTCTACACTTGCTTTAAGTTTATGCGAATACCCAACAAATTCTGCCTGACTAATATCTCCATAATCTAATAGATTCATCAGCCCTATCAATGCACCAATAGGACTGCGAAGGTCATGTCCAATAATCGCAAATAATTTGTCTTTGGTGATATTCAATGTCTTAAGTTCACTACTTTGTTCTTCTAATTTTTGATTAATCTCCTTGAGGGTTTCGTTTGTTTGCTCTATTTCTTCTTTTTGCTGAAGTATTTCTTCGTTTTTCTCTTGGATTTCTTTACTTGCTTTTCCTAACTCTGCAAATGCTTTTTGTATCTTATTCCTGTTTTTCAATATTAAAATGCTGATAATTATTAGGGCAAATAGTGTCCCTAAAGTAGAGAGAATGATTAATTTGTCTTCTTTGTTTTTTGCTTTGAGCAATTCTATCTCTTGCGCTTTTTGTTTAGAATCAAAAATCATCTCTAATTGGGATAACCTTTTGGTTGTAGATTCATTGAACAGAGAATCATGCAAGGCAAAGAATTTTTTATGCAGTGTTAGGGCAAGATAGGGTTTTTGTAGGGCTTCTGCATTGGCGGCAGAAAGCTGATAGACATCGCGCAATTCGGAACGAAATCCAAATTTTTCTGCTATATTCATAGATTCATACAGGTATCCTTGCGCCTCTACAAACTCATTTTGTTCAAAATGCACTTTGCCTATGCGATTGAGGCAAGTAACTGTAAATGATTTGTTTCCTATACTCTTGGCGATTACCAATGCTTGTTTCCAACTGTCTATTGCTTCGCGATTATTTTTTTGAGCATATTCGATATCACCTTTTGTCCGCAAAGCAAACCCCAAATAATACTGATTTCCTACTTCTTTATTGGCTTCTATGGATTTCTGTACATATTCTTTGGAAATATCATATCGTTGTAGCTTTAGACTTGTATAGGCTAAGTTATTGAAACAGCGCACAATACCTGCTTTATTATTCATGGCAGTTTGTATTGCCAATGCTTTTTCAAAATAATTTAGAGAAAGTGTATAGTTTTTTTGTTCATTGTAAATAGCGGCAATATTACTAAGCACTTCGGCTTTGGATTGATTACTTCCTATCTGTTCCAATAAAGCAAGGGCTTCTTGACTGATGGCAAAGGCTTTGTCTATATTTCCTTGCCTATAATAAATCCAGCCCATACTTACCAGAAGGTTTGCATGCCCTTGTTGGTACTTTATTTCTTTTGCCAGTTTGAGTGCTGACTGTGCCACTTCTAATGCTTTATCTGGATTGCTTTCATCTAATCTGTCCGCTATTTGATAAGATAAATTAACAAAACTACTGTCTTTAGGGAGTTGGCTAAGTAGATTGAACAAGCTATCTGTGGAATTTTGTCCATATACATCTAAATAGAAAAAAATCGCAATAAAGAAAAATATGTGAGTTATCTTTTTCATCTTGTCTTATAATAGTGCCTAAATTTACATAGATATTTATTAAAACAAACATGATTCAACAATAATAATAAGGTAATATAAATAGAAAATACTTATTCTTAAATTTTTTATACTAAAATAGGTCAAAGTGTTCATTTACGTACACACGCTTGTATTAGGAGTGAACAAATTTTTGTATAACCTGTCTTTTTAAGTGTTTCAATTATTTGATAATCAAATAGTTAAATTTGATGGTATTTTTTTTGTAACGTTATTATACGTAAAACAAAAAAAATGGTTGTGTAGAATAATTGAAATTTTTTTGTTAAATTTAAGTCTTTTATATAAAAACTTAGCGGAATAGTAACTTTAATGGACTCTGTATCACCAAGAAAATCAACAGCATAAGGGCATACTGAATGAAAATAATCAAAACGGTTAATGTAGAGAAAATATACACGAGCTTTGATGTAGATACCGTAGCATTGAACAAAGTAAATCTTGAGGTAGAACAAGGGGAATTTGTAAGTATCATGGGTCCTTCGGGTTGTGGGAAATCTACCCTTTTGAATCTTATCTCTCTGATGGATTTGCCAACGAGGGGAGAGGTATTCTTTATGGAGCAATCTACCTCAAAAATGACCGACAAAAAAAGAGCCGAGTTTCGTCGTAAATACATTGGATTTGTTTTTCAAAATTTTAATCTCATAGAGGAACTCTCTGTCTATGAGAATATTGAGTTGCCTTTGGTATATCTTCACTTACCTCCTTCCGAGCGCGCACAAAGAGTCAAAACTGCGATGGAAAGATTAGACGTTGCTCATAAGCAAAAATTTTTTCCTATGCAACTTTCTGGTGGACACCAACAAAGGGTAGCCGTAGCGCGAGCGATTGTCGCAAGTCCTATGGTGCTTTTTGCCGACGAACCTACGGGGAATCTGGACTCTAAACATGGGCAAGAAGTCATGGAGATTTTGTCAGAACTTAACGAGGCGGGAACGACAATTGTCATGGTTACGCACTCCGCCGCCAATGCCGAATATGCCAATAGAATTATACAATTGTTTGATGGTCAGATAGCAACAGGCAAAGTAAATCAGTATAGTCTTTGAGTTTTCAAATAAGGTTTTTATAGTTTTTTAGTTTACAGTTTTATTATTTATTTACTAAGTGTTTAGGAGTTATTTACTTATTACGGCGAGAAATCTTCTCAAGCATAAATTATACTCGCTTATCAATATCTTGGGTCTGGCAATGGGAATTGCTGCCTCAACGGTGTTGTTTTTGCTCATTAAACACGAAACAAGCTATGACCATTTTCACCCATTCAAAGACCGTATTTTTCGCATTACAGAACTCATAGACCACAATGGTGTTGGGGAACACTCCGCCAGTGTGCCTTTTCCTACGGCTCTTACGCTACAAAAAGATTATGCCAAATGGGTGGAGAAAAGTGTACGACTGTTCAATTATCAAATGCCTTCTTTATCAATAAGTTATCAAAATAAGACCTATAATGAAAGCAGATTCTTTTTTGCAGATTCTACTTTTTTAGATGTTTTTGCTTTTGAGCTTTCGCAAGGAGACCCCCAAACAGCACTGATGGAGCCTCATGCTGTTATTATCAGTGAATCAATTGCTTACAAATATTTTGGTAAGGAAAACCCCTTAGGTAAAAAAATTATTTTCTGGAATCGTATTCCTTTGTTGATTACGGGGGTTTTTGCCAAATCTACTCGTCCAACACATCTCCAATTTGACTTTATTGCTTCTTTTTCTACTTTACGTTCTGCTATTCCACCCGAAGTATTCAAAAGATGGGTGTGGAATCCTTGTTGGACTTATATAGTATTGAAAGATAAGAGTTTTGCAGGAGAACTAACCGCACAGCTACCTACTTTTGTGCAGAAATATTTTGATGAAAAAATGAAGGATAATGTTGCGCTCAGCCTTCAACCCTTGCAGGATATTCATCTTAAGTCAAACTTAGATTATGAGATTTCACCCAATGGCGACATCAAATATGTTTATATTTTTGGAGTTACTGCTGTGCTTATTTTATTGATAGCGAGTATTAACTTTATGAATCTTTCTAATGCAAGGGCGTTGTTGCGGGCAAAAGAGGTAGTAGTCAGGAAAGCTATAGGAGCAGATAAGGAAGAACTGATAAAGCAGTTTTTGGCAGAATCCGTATTGATGAGTGCAATTGCCTTAGTTTTTGCATTTATTGATGTAGAGCTTGCTGCTCCTTACCTCAATGACCTTTCTGGTAGCCCTGTCAGCGAATACATCAAGAATGATTGGAATATAGTAAAGTATATCTTAATAACAGGTTTGCTAATTGGTTTTATTTCAGGGATTTATCCTGCCTTTTATTTGGCTTCTTTTGACCCTACGCAGATTTACAGGGGCAATGTACTCACAGGAATAACAGAACCTCGATTCCGAAGTGTCTTGGTAGTCATACAGTTTGTAATTGCTATTTTAATGCTTATCAGCACTTTTGTCAGTGTCAAACAACTTAACTATATGCAAAATGCCAAGTTAGGATTTGATAAAGATTATATATTGGTAGTGCCAATAGGAGGCTCGTCAAGTGTTTTACTTTTTGACGAGATAAAAAGGCAATTATTGCTGAGCAATGCTATTATTTCTGTTACAAGTACAGAAGAAGTCTTAGGAAATAACTATCAAACCCATGAATACAAAAGTGCAAATAGTAAATCAGCCTACTATCCAACGATTACCGTAGCTCATGATTTTTTGCAAACATTTAATATAGAATTAGTTGCGGGTAGAGATTTCATAGATAAAAGGAAAATAACACAGGTATATGATGAGGAAGGTAACTATAACAATGAGGCTGATTTATTTCAATATTTTGAGGAAGATGAAGAAAATGCGGTGATTATCAACGAGTCTATGGTCAAGCACTTGGGCTATACGAGTGTACAAGAAGCTATCGCACAGAATTTCAGCAGTGAGAAAGGGACAGAAAAAATCATAGGCGTAGTTAAGGATTTTCATATTACCTCTTTGCATAACCCACTTCAACCATTTGTGATTGACTTAGCTGATAGAAATGCCCAAAGATTACATCTAAAGTATATTGCTATCAAAATAGATAAAAATCATACAGACAAGGCAATTCTAGCTTTGCAGGAGGTTTGGAAAAAACTAAATACTCGCCATGCCTTAGATTACTTCTTTTTGGAGGAAAAACTCAATAGATTGTACATGAAAGAGCAACAATGGAGTCAAATCTCATTCCAATTTGCGATTGTAGCGATTTTTATCGCTTGCATGGGCTTTTTTGGATTAGCCTCTTTTATCGTAGAAAAACAACGCAAAGATGTAGGTATCCGCAGGGCGATAGGAGCTACTACTTTTGAGATAGTCTTTTTTCTTTCCCAAAAACTAATGAGATTAGTGATTATCAGTATTTTAGTAGCCGCACCTATTAGTTTTATTCTCATGCGTATATGGCTCAGTAGCTTCCCTTATCACATACAGCTTACACCTGATATTTTTACTTATTCAGCTTCTATTATTCTGATTATCACATTCTTGACAATTAGTTTTCATACATTCAAAATTGCCTTGCAAACACCCGTAGAGGCTATTAAGAGTTTATGATATTTAATCTTCATACAAAAAGTTCTGATAGGCATTTTGAAGTTCAGCAAGAGCGTGTTGGGCTTTTTGTTCTTTGCAAATCTGAATACCTGCCAGATAAACTTCTTCTGCTTTGCTTGTATTGCCTGTTTGCCTGTATAATTCAGCCAAGTGATAATAGGTAGCAACATAATTTACTTGTACTTGTCGTATTTTTTCCAAATAATCAATTGCTTTTTCAGGCATTTCCTCTTTATATTCCATGGCTAAGGCGTATAGATTAAAAGTATCTTGGGCATCTTCCTCAAGCCATGCTAAAAGCTGTGTAACTCTGTCTTGATTCATATTATTCTACTAATATTGATACAAATTTATCGTAACATCTTCATAGATTGTGTATTAACAAACAAAATATCTCCTACCTCATCATATCCTTGAAATACCTCAGCTCCTATGTGTTTGATAAGTTCGGTTCGCACACCTACGATGGTAAGGTCTGCATATTTTGATTTTTGGTTAATAATTTGTTTAGTTCCACCACTTTCTTTTTGGGAGATAAACTCCACATTACCCGCAGAAATAGGTAAACGACCCGCATAAATCAAGTCCATAAGATTTTTCTTTTCTTCTGCCATTTCGTCTTCGGGATAAATAGCAAAAATTTTGATGCTTGCTTCTTTCCAATCAGGATGCCCTAATAAAATATAGGCAAGCAGAATCATCAAATTGGCATTTTCATAATCATTGGTAGTAATCCAAATGTGAATTTCATTCCTAAAACCAAAGTGTTTTTCTGAACTTGCTAATACACACACATCAAAATCAGAAACTTTGACCAATTGGAAATTGTCCACGATGTCTTCTGCTGTTTCATAATTATTTTTGGAAAACTCGAACAAGACCACATTGTTTTCTTTTCCAGCAATGCCTGGTATTTGAATCACCTGTACAATCGCCGTAGTAAATGAGGGACTAATCAAAGTATCAATAAAAACATTGCTCTCTGTCTGTTCGGAAATATTGACCAATCTTTTGAAGGCTTCTTTGGCTTCTATATTGGTGTCTTTGGAGAAATATCCGTCAATGAGATGGATATAAGTACCAAATCCATAACGATAAGAAAACCAACGTAATAGCTCAAAAGCAGAGGTTCTCTCAAAGGAGGCAGATGACAAACAAACAATGGAGGGTCGCCAGTGTTCGGCTTCAGGTTCTTTTTTTACTTTTTGGAGGAAAACTTGCAAACGTCTGCTAATCTGGAAAGTAACTCCTTGGAAAATAACAGATAAGCCTTGATTCTTGTGTTGAAGTGTACTTACACCAAAATAAACTAATACCATAAATCCCAAAAATAATAAGGTATAATTCATTTTGATATTGATTCCTAAAAAAATGCAAACTACTGCACCAATCAAAGATATAAACCAACGAGAACGAAAAGAAGGACGATAAGCAGGGTCAGCCCCAAAGTGTTCTAAAAAAGAAATCAAACAAATAGAACCACAAGTCAATGTAAAAAGCACAGAAACAACTTGTAAGAGCAAGTCCAAATCATTGATTATGACTAAAATCAAAACTACCAAAGAGGTAATAATTATCGCATTGAGTGTTTCTGGTAAGAAATTTTGGTCGCGATGAATACGTGCTAACCAACGATTTAGCCTCACAGAAGGGAATACCCTATCATTGGCTAAACCTTGCAAGGTACGACCCGCCATGAGCATAGAACCTACGGCAGAAGAAATACACACTGCCGCTAAAGCTACAGGAAAAATGACATTAGAATTTGCTAATTTGTACATCAAGAAGGGGTCAGAAGCAAGTTGGGTCGGAGAAGCCGCCATGTATAGCTTTATCAAAACTATGATATATATAAATAAAGCCGAAACTACGGAGGTAATAATCCCCAATGGGATAGCACGCTTAGGATTACGCAAGTTACCAGAAAATCCCAAACCTGCTGTAACACCACACAAAGCAGGAAAACAATACGCAAAAACATCAAAAAAACGAAGATTGTGTGGAATATGTTGGTTTATAGTCGTAATAGACAATGACTGACGATACGTATTCTCACTGAATAAAAACAATCCTCCCGCCAATATCAACAAAGGAACTACTACAAAGAGAGATTGGTAAAGAATTGTATTCCCGCGATAATAAATCAATACGCATAGGAAAATAAAAGCAGGAATACTGACTACTCTATAATCCATGACATAAATACTTAAATCAGAGGCAAGTAGATATTCAAAAAAAGGCTCAAATGCACGAGAGAAAGAAACAATATAAATAGCGACTAATCCCGCCTGAGCCATGTACAGCACCATACCAATAGACGCGCCAATAATAAGCCCAAAAGAACGCGAAATGATAAAATATTCGCCACCACCTTCTACTTTCTGATTAGTAGCTATTTCTGATAAAGCTAAGGCAGTAGGAATAGTAGCCAAATGTCCTAATAAAATCATGGCTAAACTGGATAATAGCCCTACATGAGCAACTACATATCCAAAGCGAAGGAGCATAACTGCTCCTAATAAGGTAGAGATAGATAAGAAAAAAACAGGAATAGTGCCGAGTCCTTTTTTCTTACTCCGTTCGTAACCGTTCGGCATATAATTTTAAACAATAGTGTATCAATGAATTACTAAGTAAAGTAATATAATTGATGGAATATTTCTCCGCAAATATAGTTCTTAATGTTAAAAAATACGTAATTTGAACAAAATTACTTTTACATAGGGTAATTTTGGAGGTGCGTGTAGCTCATACACCTTATCACACTAACTATAAAATTCCTTTTATAATGTTTGTAGATTTCATGCGTACTACTTTACCCATAGTTTTTCTTATTTTGTTTTGTTATCTCATTTCCGAACCTATTCCTCCTATGCCCTCTAAGAAGAACTTAGAAGTAAAAGATAGTCTTATCTATTTGTCTATCACCACAGTAGGAGATTTGATGTGCCATAGTTCCCAATACCAATACGCAAAAAATGCGAATGGCTCGTATGATTTTTCTCCTGTATATTAATACTTACGAAATTTGCGAGACTGCGTAACCACCAAGTGGTTTGACTCTTGGATAGATTGAGATGACAAACAGCAGCACTGCGCTGAGTGTGCCCAAACGCCCCATGAGCGAGATAGGATCGAGCGCGAACCATGAACCAGTCGCTGTCAGCAGAATACCGCCATTGAGCAGACCAAAACTCCACCAACCCAATCA
>JALOMS010000565.1 GCA_025455345.1 Thermoflexibacter sp.
ATAATCAAAGAACCATCTTCATATTAGCAGACTGTACAGGGCATGGCGTTTCGGGTGCGTTTATGAGCATGATAGGGAATAGTTTGCTTTATAAAATTATCAAAGTCAAGGAAATATACGACCCTGCAACAATTCTTTATCTCCTTCACGATGATATTTATGATTTACTTAAACAGAAATATGATAAAAATAGAGATGGAATGGACATTTCTATCTGCTATTTTGAGAAAGATGATTTATCAAAAAAGGTAAGTATCACTTTCGCTGGAGCAAAGAGTAGTATTTTTTATTCTCAAAATGGTTTTATTAACCAACTTAATGGGGATAGGATAAGTATTGGAGGATTTACAGAACGCAAAAGAGAATTTCATAATCAAAAGATAGGACTAAGTGAAGGAGACCTCGTTTATTTCGCTTCTGATGGATATATTGACCAAAATGATGTGAATAGAAAGCGTTTTGGAAGTACAAAATTTAAAAATCTATTACATCAAATCCATACACAAAAAACTGATTATCAAAAATATATGCTATTATCTTCCTTGAAAGAACACCAACAAAATGAAGAGCAAAGAGATGATATTTCTGTCATAGGAATCAAATTGTAAATAAATTGATATAGCATGAATCTCTTATTAAAGATATTTATATTATTAACTTAATAATCAAATTAATAGACACTTTTAATCAAAATTATTTATATGGACAACTCAACAGAAGGAGTAACACTATTGGCTGTTTTTATTAATGACGTATTAGTAGAAATAGAGAAGTTAAATATTGATAGAAAATCAATCCAAGCCATTTTAGAAGGGCATGATATTAGTAATCCTTACAATCATATTCCTATGATAGTTTATAATAATCTCTGTCATTGGGTTGAAACTAACTTAGGAGAAAATACCATCATACAAGTCGGGAAAAATATAGGAGAAACAGTACACAAAGCCTTAATAGAAAATGGGATTATCCAAGAGAATGCTAAACCTTTGGATATTATTGAGGGATTGGTAATTGCTGCTGCCTCTATGATACAAGATAATAAAGAAAGAGGGTGGGAAATAATAAAATCTTCTGATAAACAGCTAATTATGAGGCGAACTCAAACATTTAATAGTAAATTACAAATAGGACTATTAGAAGGATTAGTAAGTAAATGTCCTTCTGTAAGCACTGTAAATGTATCTTATCTCAAGGAAGTTATAAAAGGGGACGACTTTGACGAATATTTGGTAAAGTGGGAAAATAAGTAAGTTGATTTATTTTAATTAACTTACTATAAAGCAATTAGTTAAATTAAATTTTTTACTGATTTTATCTTTGCCTACTTGCTAACTTGTATCAAATTTTTAAAAATAACAAAGGCAATTGGACAAGTTTTGATTATTGTCAATTGCCTTTGGGCATTGTATGATAAATGGTAAAACTTATTTGCCTAAGCCATAGCCATTTCCTCCACTTGAGCAAAAAGAGGGAAATGACTCATCCAATCATTCACTTCTTTTTTGACTTGGGCGATAATCGTTTCATTGGTATGATTAGCGATGACCCTATCTATAAGTTCTGCTATTTTACTCATATCCTCTTCTTTAAGACCACGTGTAGTAATGGCAGGAACACCTATGCGGATACCTGAAGTTACCATAGGCGACTTATCATCAAATGGAACCATATTTTTATTGACAGTAATATCAGCCTTGATAAGTGCATTCTCGGCTTCCTTGCCTGTAATATTTTTATTTCGCAAGTCAATCAGCATGAGGTGATTATCAGTGCCTCCTGAGATAATCTGATAACCTTTATCAATAAACATATCTGCTAATAAATCTGCATTCTTCTTGACTTGGAGGATATAGTGCATATAATCATCAGAAAGAGCTTCTTTGTATGCTATTGCTTTCGCGGCAATGACGTGTTCCAAAGGACCTCCTTGTGTACCAGGGAATACGCCCGAATCCAACAGTTCTGACATCATTCGCAGTTTGCCTTTGGGATTGGTCTTGCCAAAGGGGTTCTCGAAGTCTTCTCCTATCATAATCATTCCCCCTCTTGGACCTCTGAGTGTTTTGTGTGTAGTAGTAGTAACTATATGACAGTGGCTCATGGGGTCATTCAGCAAACCTCTTGCGATGAATCCAGAAGGGTGAGAAATATCCGCCAAAAGTAATGCGCCTACTCTGTCAGCTATCTCTCTCAAGGCTACATAATCCCAATCTCTGGAATAGGCAGAAGCTCCACAAATTATCAATCTTGGTTGTTCTTTTTTCGCAGTATCAGCTACTTTATTGTAATCAATTAGCCCTGTTTGCTTTTCTACTCCATAAAAAGAGGCTTTATAAAGTTTTCCTGAAAAATTTACAGGAGAACCATGCGTCAAATGTCCGCCGTGGGAAAGGTCAAAGCCAAGAATTTTATCTCCAGCGTCTAATACTGCTAACATTACTGCGGCATTGGCTTGTGCGCCAGAGTGAGGCTGTACATTGACCCACTCGGCACGGAAGAGTTCCTTAGCGCGCTCTATGGCAAGACTTTCTATTTCATCAACTACCTCGCATCCACCGTAATATCTTTTGTGTGGCAATCCCTCAGCATATTTGTTAGTCAGTACAGTCCCCATTGCTTGCATCACATAAGGAGATACAAAGTTTTCAGACGCAATAAGTTCTATACCCGTCATTTGCCTTTCTTTTTCTCGTTCAATAAGGTCAAATACGGCATTATCGGGTTTTATCATGTTTGTATAATTGAATGGTTAATATAGTTAAAAAATTGATTTTCAAATTTAATAATGAACAAATCTTACAGTGCTTATTTGACAGCTAATCCTTCTGATTGCCAACTGCTCAAGCCACCTTCCAAATTATAAACTAACTTAAAGCCTTTTTCTTTGAGTATTTTCGCCGCTTTTTCGCTTCTTTTTCCTTTATAACAATACACTGCTACGGGTTTACTTTTGTCCAAAGACTCTACCTGACTTTCAAATTCATTACTACTAATGTCTATATTTACCGCACCGTCTAACTTGCCCTCCGCAAATTCTTCAGGAGTACGTACATCGAGTAGTTGGACATCGGGATTTTCCATCAAAAATTTCTGAAACTTTTGTGGATTCAAATTGCTCTGCTCTTCGGTGTGTTCCTCCGAGTTACAAGCAACAAAGGTAAACAAGATGATGAAAAAAAAGTAAAACTTTCTCATATTGATTTTGGGTTTGGATTAAATTAGCTTAAGATTTTGATTTTTTGGGAAAGTTAGTAAAAAATTTGCTTGCAAAAAGCAATTTTATACAGATTAGTTTGTGATTTTGTACTCTACCTGATAAAAATTTTGTAATAAAAAAAAGAAAGCTGAACTTTGTAATGAACAAACTACAAAAACAGCTTTCCACATGGAAAAATCCATTAAGGCTAAGATAGAAAAATTATATCAAAAATAGCTATTGTGTCTAATTTAGCACGGAAACAATGCTTAATTAGCTTTATTTTAAGTATTATAAAAATGAGAAAACGAGGTCTCTCGTGCGATACAACTGAGTGAATTAAGCAACTCAGTTCAATGATAAAGTTGAAGCGGAGTGCCACCCAGATGAACCTAACGAGCGGTGTCTCTCTCATTTTTTTAAGTAGTGTAGAGATGGACTATCAACAGTTAAGTATATCGACTTTTATAAGCGTTCTTTGTATTGAAGTCCCTTTAGGGACGGCATATTGGTAGAAACTGGAATTTAAGAACAACATATAAGTCCCA
>JALOMS010000566.1 GCA_025455345.1 Thermoflexibacter sp.
ATTTCATTAACAAATATTTGTATCGTCCCTACGGGACTTAGATTTTGGGCTTAATTTAGTTTCTACAAAGCTTATGTCCCTAACGGGACTTCCAGTCTGAAAATTCCATTTGGGAACTTCCAGTCTGGGGCTTAAAAACGTTTATTTTTGCACACTTACTTAACTAAGGCTTTAAAATAATAAAACTATAAGACTATGAGCCAATTTATGGTAGATATTCAACTACCTCCCAATCCCACAGAAGAATTTTTTGCTTTGATACCTCGTCAAAGAGCCAAGATTAATGCGCTGATGAGTGAAGGAGTCATTACCAGCTATACTTTGTCCGAAGATAGACTTAAACTTTGGGTATTGGTCAATGCAGAATCAGAAACCGAAGTCATGGACGTATTAGCGAGTTTTCCCATGCTCAAATTTATGCGTTTTGAGATTCACTCATTAATGTTTCACCAGATGATAGCATTTCGTTTTCCTGCAATTTCGCTAAACTAATGGGCAGTTTTCTGCCTAAAAAATAGCATACCTAACTCCTAAAAACACTCTCATTCCTTGCATAGGTGCATATACATACGTGGGGTCAAAGGTATAGCCGTAAGGATTGTTTATCTCGATTTGCTTATCAAAAGGGTCAAATGCTCGCAAAATTACATCACCTTTGGGAATAAAGTCAAATAAGTTTTTTACTCCCCCATAGACTTGGAGTCCATTGCCAAAAGTCTTCGTAACTTGTAGATTCTGAATACTATACCAAGGAGACATCGACGAGCGATAATCATTAGGCACTACAGGTAAGTGCATAGGACTAAAATAGTTTCCCGTCCAATCCACTGAAATTTTTGGCTTTTGGAATGTATAACTGATGGCAAAAGTTCCTGAAAATGGAGCAGTTTGGATTTGGGGTAATTTAGCCAGATTGCCTGTACCATCGTCTTCTTTCTGATATACGTCCATCAAAGTAACTCCTGCGTTGAGTTTTAAGGGGAAATAAAAAGAAAAGTCCGTATTTAGTGCAAGTCCTTGGGAAACAGCATGCCCTCTTAGATTGTCATAAATGATTTTATCAGCATCTGTAAAGTAATCAGGAATAATTCTGTTGGTAAAATAAGTATAAAAACCACTTAAATCTATATTGAACTCACCAAGTTCTGTATGAATGTGTTTTTGATAATTCACATTGACATTCCAAGAACGCTCAGGCTCTAATGCTTCTTTGATAATCACCTGTCTTGCTCCTGTCAAGGCGGCATGGTCTTCTGTAAATAGATTCACTACACGAAATCCATTGCCATAACTTAGTCTTATTGTATTGTTTTCATTGATAGACCATTGATAATTGGCGCGAGGCGACCACACCGCCCCATGAATTGGGTGTCTATCATAGCGCAAGCCTAAGAGCAATTTTTGCTTTTTTGATAGGCGAATCTCATCTTGGGCAAATACTCCCAACAAGGTCGTTTGATTGGGCTTATTTCCGATATTTTCTTTCTCTGTGGCAGGAGTATTATCATCATAGTACGTATAGCGCGCCGTAGCACCCAAAAGCAAGTCATTCTTACCGACCGTTTTGTCCCAGATTAACTGCCCAAAACCCACTTTTTGGTCTGCCAAATAACTTGTTGTACCATATTGAGAATCTTGTTGGTGGCTATTGAATGAATAGCTTAATATTATTTTTTCTTTTTCCAAAGGCAATTGATAATTCCCAATCAATTCAAATCTTTTGGTGAAAATACTTTCTCCATAAACTATATCTGTGCCTCTGAATTGTCTTTCCCAAGAAGTCTGTCCCCCCCAACGGTCTTCGTACATATAGCGCAAAGCAAGATTCATCTGGCGATTGTTTTTTCTATCAAAACTCCATTTGTTGAAAATAGAAAAACGATTTTGGAGGGTCATGTCTGTAAAACCGTCTTTGTTTTTATCCCATATATGATTGAAATTAAAGTAATTACCGCTTAGTATTGACTTTGCCTTACCTATTCGGAACTTGCCCGCCAAGTCAGTATTGAGTTCTCCATAACTCGTACCAAACATATCTAAGGAAAGGTGAGGTGCTTTATTGGGTGATTTGGTAATGATGTTTATCAGACCTGCTACTGCCTCCGAGCCGTAGAGTGTGGAAGCCGCTCCTTTGACTACTTCTATGCGCTCTATCATGCTATTAGGGATTCCATTGAGTCCATAAACTGTTGATAATGAACTAACTATTGGCATTCCATCTATCAATACCATTGTATATGCTCCCGGCATACCATTTATCCAAATATCACCCGCATTGCATACATTGCAACTCATCTGTGGGCGTACTCCATTGACAATCTGCAATGCGTCAAATAGACATTGGGTTGGATTTTTTTTGAAGAAATTAGGCGTAAAAACTTCTACATGCACTGGACTTTGGGTAACAAAACTTTCTTTCATCGTTCCTGTAACGACCACCGCTTGTAATTCTGAAAGATTTTCTTCTAAGTTTGCGTGAAGCGTAACTGTCTTGTTGGGGCTTAGATTGACTGAAGTTTTGAAAGGCTTAAAACCTACACCAGAAAACTGGATTTGATAATTTCCTAAAGGAATATTTTTTAGTATATAATTGCCCAAAGAGTCGGAAGTAGTCCCAAATGAGGTATTGAGTAAGGATATATTGATGAAAGACAAAGGTTTACCATCAGAAATAATCCTGCCTTTGATAGAACCCTGAGCCAAAACTAAAGTATTGACAGATAATAAAATAAAAAGTAGATAGATAGCTTTTCTCATTATTTTCAAGAATTTCAAGATTTAATGTTTTCACAAATATAATTAAATTTATTATATATATAAAATTAAATTTAGTTTTGCCTAAAATAATTTACAACATTATTAACTTGAAATAGATAGAAAAGGTTTACACAAATACAAAAAAACTAATGCTTTCTTCTTGGAAGGCATTAGTAATTAGTGAGTTATCTTAGTATTTCTATATTTTTATTTTATATTTTACAATTCGAAACTTTGTCCTTTGCTTGGAATATCTACATGATAGCCTTCATGTTCTAACAAACCTCGAAAATGAATCATAGAGTTTTCCTCTCCATGCACTAAAAAAACTTGTTTTAATTGCGTAGGATTTTGGTGTTTGACAAAATCGAGCAGGTCATCTAAGTCTCCATGTCCACTAAAAGCGTCTATACGTGCAATATTGGCAAGTACAGCAACTTCTTTGTCTTCGATACGTATGGATTTTTCTCCTTGCAAGAGGCGGTGTCCGATTGTGCCTTCTGCGGAGTATCCTATCATCAAAACAGTAGCATAAGGATTGGAAAGATTGGTGCGGACGTGGTATTGGACTCTTCCGCCTTCTATCATGCCCGAAGATGAAATAATGATACAAGGTTGCCTATAATCTACGACCTTCTTGCTTGATTTCAAGTCTTCTATGTATTCCAAGTTTTCAAAATCAAAGAGGTCATCATATTCTTCCTTGAACTGTTGGGCTTCTGGATTGAGGTATTTTTGGTACTTGACATACGTTTCTGTGCTTTTGTGCGCCAGAGGGCTATCAGAAAAGACTTTGATGGGGGGGAGTTTTTGGTTAATATATAGTTTTTTGAGCGTATAGAGCAATGCTTGCGTTCTACCTACGCTAAAGGCAGGAATAATTAATCGCCCAGGTATATCTACGCAAGTTTTTTTGATAATTTCTGCTAATCTTTCTTCAGCGTCTATAATGGCTGATTTTCTGCCATAATCATGGCGACGGTTGCCGTA
>JALOMS010000567.1 GCA_025455345.1 Thermoflexibacter sp.
TCTTCTCTTGCCACCCAATAAAAATCCCCAGAAACAATGTCTTTGGGGCAATAAAGCACAAAATAATCCTCAAAATAGCGTTGCATACGCTTCTCCGTAGTCAAAATAGCGTGCTGAATCGTCTGAGCATAACGAATACTTGATGTAATTTTTTCATTCTGAGTGTTTAAGAGGCGCAATGTTTCTATCAGTTCCTCATTCTTTTTTTCTATAAAATCTCTCTGTGCCAAAATTTCATCTTGATTTTGCTCCAATTCTACATTTTTATGTAAAATTTCTTCTCTTTGCTGTTCTAAAAGTGCATTGCGCTCTTCTACTAACTGTTTTTCTTCTTCAAGTTCTTCTGTACGCTGATTTACAAGTTGTTCTAATTTTTCATTTTGCAATCTAATCTGCCTTGTTCTGAGTTTGTAAAAACCAATGACACTACTGATGAGCAATAAGAATACTAAACCAATAAACCAATTAGTTTTCCAAAAAGGAGGCAATACATTGATTTTCAATACTTTTTCTTTTTCATTCCAAATCCCATCGGCATTGGTTGCCTTCACTTTGAAGTAGTAAGTCCCTGCGTCCAAATTGGTGTAGGTTGCAAAGCGTTTTTTAGAATCTACAAAATTCCATTCCTTTTCAAAGTTTTCCAACTTGTAGGCGTATTGGTTGCGCTCAGGAGCGTGAAAGTGCAAGGCGGCAAAATCTATGGAAAATACAAAATCTCGGTCAGAATAAAGTGTGATTTCATCAGTCAAAGAAATGTGTTTTTGCAAAGGTGAATCTTTGCCAATCAAAACAGATTTATTAAAGATTTTCAAATCAGTCAAAACCATATTTGCCTTAGAAGTATCTGATTTTATTTGACTTGGGTAAAAATAATTGAAGCCATTGAGTCCCCCAAAGAATAGCCTTCCACTTTTGCCTTTGTAAAAACTTCTCTTGCGAAACTCATTGCTCTGCAATCCGTCAGCTTCCTTAAAAATGTGCAATTGATTAGTTTCAGGATTAAATTGGAGCAAACCATCATTGGTCGCTATCCAATAATCTCTTTTGTCTTGTAGTACGCCATTAATCACACTATTAGGAAAGCCATTTTCCTCATTATAAATTTTAAAACCTTTATTTTCAGGAATATACAAGCACAAACCTGCGCCTGTTCCCACCCAAATTTTATCATTTTCATCTCTATAAATCAGGCGAACATTGTCTTGCGGAAGGCTTTGCGACTTTGCGGGGTCATGTTTGAAGGTAGTTTTTTCGCTCCCATCTTTTTTCATGCGAATTATACCGTTGGTTTCAGTCGCTATCCACAAGAAACCTTCTTTGTCTTCCATGATTGTATTGAGCTTATCCTCAGAGAGTTGCTTCAAATCATCAAACTTTCCTTTTGCTCTATTATCGTAGGTCAGTTTGCAAAGTCCTGCTTCCGTCCCAATCCAGAGCGTCTTGTCTTGGTCTTCGTAAATAGCACCTACGGAGTTGTCTATCAGGCTATTAGGATTATTTTTATCATTCTCAAAAATGTATTTGTACTTTTCTGTTTTGATGTCAAAAGCATAAAACCCTCCACCAGAAGCAGTTACCCAAAGCAAATTATCTGTTCCCAACAGCATTTGGCGCGATTTGAGTGCGTCTTTGTTCTTAAAATTGTAAGGATATGCCTTAATTTGTCCCGTTTTAGGAGAAAAACTGCTCAATCCACCTCCATAAGTTGCCAGCCAAACCGTACCGCTTTCATCTTCTACGAAAGAGCGTACTTCATTGTTATTCAATCCATTAGGGTCAGACATGAGATAATTATGCACGTGTTGGAATTTTTGTTTGAGAGGCACATATTTGTCTAAGCCCGCTTCCGTTCCCAGCCAATAAACCCCAGTTCGGTCTTTATAGACACAACGCATACGATTACTCGCCAAACTTTGTGGATTAAGCGGTTGGCTTGTGTATTTTCGTATGAAATTGATTTGAGGTTTTCCTGCTGTATCGTATTGATAATCAATAATATTTAGCCCAGAACTGTTGTTGTCCACTACCCACAAACGATTATTGTTTTCTGGTAATACAAAACCGTTTTGTATGTTAGAAAGGCTATTTGGATTGCCTTCTTCTTTGGTAAAGCAGTAAAAATCACTAAGTTGCTTGCCTTTTCTGATAGCAATGCTTACTCCACTGTAAGTTCCTAAAACCAAGTTTCCTTTTTCATCTTCTGCAATAGAAGCAACATAATCTCCACAAAGTCCCTGATTATCAATTGCTTGGTAGCGGATAAAATCTTCTGATTCTCTTTGGTATAGATTTAAGCCACCTTCTTTCGTTCCAATCCACAAATTTTTGTCTTTGTCTTCGTAAAGTGCAGTAATGAAATTATTGCTAATAGATTGTTTATGAGTATTTTGTGATACAAAATGTTTGAAAGTTTTTCTATCTTGGCTAAGGCGTGAAAGCCCTTTGTCTGTTCCAATCCAAAGGAAACCAAAGCTATCTTCGAGAATAGCATAGACATTTTGGCTTAAAATGCTGTTTTTGTTGTCTTTACTGGGTATGAAATTAATAAAATTGTCTTTTTCTCTGTCGTAAAGAGAAAGCCCACCAGTGAGCGTTCCTACCCACAAACTTCCTTTTTTATCTTGATGTACAGAAAGTATTTCATTGGCAAGCAAGGATTTAGGATTGTTAGATTGTGGACGGTAGGAGATAAAGGAATAGCCATCGTATTTGTTCAGCCCATCGCGTGTACCTACCCATAAGTAGCCATAACGGTCTTGTAAGATACATTTGACTTGATTATTGGAAAGTCCAGCATGAATATCTAAATGTTCAAATTTCAAATCATTTACTTGTGCTGATAGTTTGAAAGTAAAAAGTGAAAAAAGCACTAAGATATAAAATCTCATAGAAAATATTTTTCGTGAATAGAATGCAATAGTTAGTTTAGTATTAAGTGATAATTAGATTTTGGGCATAATAGATTTAGCGGCTCTATTTTAGAGGAGTAATGACATACAAAAATACCTTAAACAGATGTAGAACTTTAATTTTACATATTAACATTCTTTTAAAAAATAATTACTATAATTATAAAGTATTGATAGATAAATGTTTAACTTATTTTCAAAATATCCTCAGAATACAAATCTGTTTATTTCTCAATCTCTAATTTATTTGAAATTTTTATACAACTAGTTTTAGTTGTTTTTTCTCCACCAGTGATTTTTATTACCATTACTGCGCTATTGTGGTATTTTGTACATCAATTTTTTGTAAATTTTAACAAATAAATTTCATTAAATGATAATTTACAGTTGTGTTTTAGTTGAATTATGAAAGCGAATATTGCAACTTAATTCACTTAAATCACAAGAACATGAAACATTTTTTACAATACTTTTTAAGGTTTAGCTTTGCATTCATAGTTTTTATTTCATTGACTATCAATGCAATAGCCCAGACAGGAACGATAAGTGGCAGGATTGTAGATGACCAAAATTTGGCTCTCCCTGGGGCTACTGTCCTTCTCCCAAACTTGGCTGGCAAGGGCGCATTCACTGATGAAAAAGGAGAATTTACCATCGTAAAAGTTCCCGTAGGTGAGCATGACATCAAGGTAACTTACATAGGCTATGAGGGTTACACAGGAAAAATTACAGTAGAAGCAAATAAAATTGCAGTTTTTAAATACACTTTGAAAACGAGTGAAATCATAGGCGAAGCGGTCATCGTGATGGGCGACCGCCTCAAAGGGCAAGTGATGGGCGACCGCCTCAAAGGGCAAGCAAAAGCACTGAACGAACAGCGAAACAACCTCAATATCACGAACATAGTTGCCGCAGACCAAATTGGTCGCTTCCCTGATGCCAACATTGGCGATGCGATGAAGCGTATCCCTGGTATTTCGGTACTGAGCGACCAAGGCGAGGCGCGTTTTGGCGTTTTCAGAGGTACAGAGCCGCGTTTTAACTCTGTGATGGTGAACGGAGAGAGAGTTCCATCTGCTGAGTCTGGGTCAAGAACGGTACAGTTAGACTTGATTCCTGCGGATATGATTCAAACTATCCAAGTAAACAAGGCACTCACGCCTGACTTGGACGCAGATGCGATTGGCGGTGCCGCAAACTTGGTAACTCGTGCCGCGCCTAATGCTTTGCGTATTTCAGGTACTTTGGGTTCTGGGGTAAATTTTTTGACCAACAAACCTATTTTTCTTGGTTCTTTGATTGCTGGTAAAAGATTTTTTGACAACAAATTAGGCGTAATTGTCAGCACTTCTTTCTTGGACAATAAGTTTGGGTCGGACAATGCGGAGTTTGTATGGGACAGAAATGCCGCAGGACAAACTTTTGTCAGTAACGCAGAAATTCGCAAGTATTTAATCCAAAGAACGCGCAGAAGTGGCTCTATTTCATTGGATTACAAAATAGGAACGCACTCTACCATTACTTTCAGAACGATTTACAATTGGAGAGATGATTGGGAACAGCGTTACAGGGCAACTTACAGTGGCTTGACTGCACCTAATGCTACTACGGGCTTGGTAAGAGGCAGGTTTGAGGCAGAACTCAAAGGCGGTGGCGAAGACCAGAAGTTTGGGCGTAGAGAGAAGCAAACAACTACGGTGAATACTTTGAGCGGGGAACACTTGATTGCCAATAAGATAAAAGTAAACTGGTCAGGTACTTACTCTTATGCAGAAGAAGATAGACCCAACGAGCGTTATATCAGTTTCCGTACAGGCACGATAGATATGCGCCCTAACTATACCAATCAGGAATTTCCAATCGTAACTCCTGCCACTCCACTTAATTACAGCACCATTCCTTTCCGCCGTTTGCAATTGCGTAATGACTTCACCTACGAAAAAGACTTGAACGGTCAGTTACACGTGCTTGTGCCTATGAAAACAGAAGGTAGCTTTACCAATAGTTTGAAATTTGGTTTGCGTTACAGAGGAAAAGAAAAGAAATTTGATAGAAATCGCGGAGAGCTAAGAACAGCAACAGGCGCAACACCAACCGTAAGGTGGACAGACTTGCAAACCCAAGATTACAGCGAAAGTGATTACTTAGCAAATGGTGGTGGTACAGAATACCGAGTTGGGCAATTCCCTGTTCCTGAAACTTTTGAAGGATTTGAGCAAAGATTTAATGCCCCTAATTTTGTCCCTGATGTATTGGGCAATGCGGGCAATAGCTACTCTGCAAAGGAAACAATTACAGGCGGTTATGTGATGTTAAATCAAAATTTAGGAACAAAGGCTTTCTTGCTGGCAGGGGTGCGCTTAGAAAACACCAATGTTACTTATGATGCTACGGAAATCAGAAGTGCTACTAACCTAAGACCTATTTCGCGCAGCAGTAGCTATACCAACGTGTTGCCTTCTTTGCACTTTAAATATGATGTGGCTGAAAATACCGTTCTTCGTGCGGCATGGACGAATACGCTGGCAAGACCTAACTATGCTGACCTTGCGCCTATCCGCAACATAGACCAAAGCAACAACACCATTTCCACAGGTAATCCTGATTTGAAGGCAACGACTTCTATGAACTTCGACTTCATGGCAGAGCATTACTTCAAGTCCGTAGGTTTAATTTCTGGTGGCGTGTTCTACAAAGATATTTCAAACTTCATTTACACCTATTCTTTGGCTAATTTTACCGACCCCATAGACGGCAATACTTACGTGCGCGCTACCCAACCGCGCAATGGTAGTGATGCTTCTTTGGTAGGTTTTGAGGTTGCTTTCCAGCGTCAGTTAGATTTTTTACCTGGGTTTTTGAAAGGGTTTGGCATTTACCTGAACTATACTTATAATGAATCGCAAGTGAAAAACTTCCCTGGCAGAGAAAATGAAACTATTGCGCTCCCAGGTACAGCAAAGCACACTTGGAATGCTTCTCTTTCTTATGAAACTAAGAAGTTGGTAGTGAGAGTAGCAAGTAACTTCCGTGGCGATTTGATAGACCCAGATGAAACTTTGATAGGCTTGGCAAGTGGCGGCGAAGATTTCAGATTTTTGGATAGAGCTTTCCAATTAGATGCCAATGCTTCTTATGCGATTACGCCTAAATTCCGTATTTTTGCAGAAGCGATTAACTTGACTAATCAGCCTTTGCGCTATTACCAAGGTGTGAGAGAGCGCACTATGCAAGCAGAATACTACAACACACGTATTCAATTTGGTTTGAAGTTCGATTTGTTTGAGTAATTGATTTTTACTTTTTTAACCACTAAGGTACTAAAACACTAAGGAAATTGTAAATCCTTAGTGTTTTGATATATTTGGTTTTTAGAAGAAATGTTAAGTAAGTGTGCATTTTATTAGACAACTTGTTCAAATAAATATGTATTATAAGCCTGTTAGGGCTTAAATATTGGTAGAATATAGAAAATCTCCATATTTTTAAGCCTTGTAGAGGCGTAAG